>NZ_CAMPFU010000003.1:342500-477500 GCF_946848805.1 Deinococcus sp. Marseille-Q6407 | reverse complement strand
ATAGACCGCGCCCGGGCCATTCTCGGCAGCGCTTTTGCTGGGGCCGAAACGCTGACGGCCGTGCTGGAAGTCTGGGACGACACCTCAGACGCTGCGCCACAGCCGGAACAGCTCTGGCAAAAGACGGAAGCAGCATTGCGAAACATAGGCGTCTGTCCGCCTGCGCCCGAACAGGCCATGCGGCAGTGGGGCGGAGAAGGCGGACCAAAGACCTTGTTCGCCTTTCCGCTGCCTAGCATCCACCTTCCGGAATTGCTCTGGGGTATTTTCGCCCGCGACCTTGGCCTCCAGCCCGCGCTGGACGCCCGCCTGACGCTGGCTTCAGCAGAACTGGGCCTGCTGGCCTGCCCTTATGACGACCGGGGCATGGACGTCATAGGGATAGATGCAGCGCGGTTGGCCGGGCTGTATACCAGCTTTGACGGCTGGCTGCTGGACCATGACCGGGCCCGGATGGCCGGGATGTTCAGCTCTCCTGGCCCGGCTGATGAGGCTGATTCTGTGCACCCTCATCCCGCAGCTCGCCCTTGAGCCGCATCAGGATGGCGCCCATGCCGCGCATCCGCATCGGCGTGATCAGTTCGCTGAGTCCCATGTCCATGTAGAACTGGTCCGGCACGTTCAGAATGGTGTCGGCGCTTTCGCCGTCCAGCGCTTCTTTCAGGATGCCAGCGTAGCCGCGCACGGTGGGTGCTTCGGCCGGCACTTTGAAGTGCATATGCACAGCGTCGCCCTCACGCTCGGTGATCAGGAAAAAGGGGCTGGTGCATTCCGGCACCGGCTGCATGAACTCGGGGTGGTCAAGGTACTGCTGGGGCGGCTCGGGCAGTTTGCGGGCATAGTCCAGCAGAGCTTGCAGCCGCATGGCCTTGGGCATGGACTTGAACATACTGACGATGTTTTGAAGCTTGGGGGGCAGAGCAGTCTGGGCGTCGGTCATGCCGCCCAATCTAACGCAAGGGTGAAGGGCCGAAAGGAGCTGGAAAGCACCAGACCGGTGCCCGCGCCCGCTATGCTGACGGCATGACCGATTACGCCAAAGATGTCCTGGTAAGTACCGACTGGGTGGCCGAGCACCTGCACGACGACAACGTGCGCCTGGTCGAAGTGGACGAAGACATTCTGCTGTACGACATGGGCCATATTCCCGGCGCCGTGAAGCTGGACTGGCAGGGTGACCTGTGGCACCCGGTGGAGCGTGACTTCATCACTGCCGACCGGGTCAGCGAGCTGCTGGGCCGCCTGGGCCTGCGCGAGAGCGACACCATCGTGCTGTACGGCGACAAGAGCAACTGGTGGGCCGCCTACGCCTACTGGTTCCTGACCTACAGCGGCGTAAAGGGCCTCAAGCTGATGAACGGTGGCCGCCAGAAGTGGACCGCCGAGAACCGCGAAGTGACCACCGACGCCCCGCAGTACGCGCCGACCACCTACCCGGCCCTGACCCGCGACGAATCGCTGCGGGCCTACCGCGACGAGGTCAAGGCTCACCTTGAAGGCGTGCAGCAGGGCCAGAACGCCCTGGTGGACGTGCGCAGCCCCGACGAGTTCTCGGGCAAGGTGACCCATATGCCCAACTACCCGCAAGAAGGCGTGCTGCGCGGCGGCCACATTCCCGGTGCCCGCAACATTCCCTGGGCCAAGGCAACCAATGAGGACGGCACCTTCAAGAGCGCCGACGAACTGCAGGCCCTCTACGGCGGCGAGGACGTGACCAGCGACAAGGACGTCATCACCTACTGCCGCATTGCCGAGCGCTCCAGCCACAGCTGGTTCGTGCTGCGCGAGCTGCTGGGCTACCCCAAGGTGCGTAACTACGACGGCAGCTGGACCGAATGGGGCAACGGCGTGGGCCTGCCCATCGAGAAGTCCTACCGCGAGGAATAAAGCCGCAGGCACCTGTAAAGCCTCAAGCACCTGCGCCGGCTGGCCGCCCAGTGGACCCCGGCGCTCTGCCATCATCTGGGCGTGACCGAAACACCGCGCCTTTTCCTGCTGCCCCTGTCCCGCGAACTGATGCTTCAGACCATCGGAGCCGCTCAGTTCCGGGCGCAGGGATTCTTTTTTCCTGAGGGCTGGGCCGGCGAGGCCGCCATCGTCTTCCCCATTCACCTGCTGAATCTGGGCGAGGAGGACGCGGTGCGGGGGTCTTTCGCGCTGATTGAGCGGGACAGCGGGCGGGCCATCGGGCTGCTGGGCACCAAGCACGCGCCCCGGCAAGGCCGGGTAGAAATCGGCTACGGCCTGACGCCGGGGGCACGCGGGCGGGGGTACGCCACCGAAGCGGTAGGCGCCCTGCTGGACGAGCTGCGCCGCTGGCCGGACGTGCAGACCGTGCTGGCCGAAACGCTACCGCACAATCACGCCAGTATCCGGGTGCTAGAGAAAAACGGCTTTTCCCTGACCGGCCGACGTCACGACGCATCGGATGGGGAGCTGCTGTGCTGGGCGGCTTCGGTGCGGGCCGGGAGCCACTGAGGGCCGGGCCACTGGATAACCTTGACGAATACTGCATACTGCGCTAAAGTAATAAGCATAACCGCTCCAAGTGAGCGGGTTTTTTATTGTCTGCTCTGGGCTGGGGCACCGTGCCGCCCACGCTGCGTCGGGCCATACTGGGGGCCATGCGGCGCACTTTGAATGTTTTGCTTCCTCTGCTGCTGGTCCTGGCTGTGCTGGGCGGGGCCGCAGCATTCTTCTGGCCTCAGTTGCAGCGCAGCCGGCAGTACCTGGAGCTGGCCCGGATGCCGGCCCCGGCCGCCGGGACCCTGCCCAACCCCTTACCCGGCGCCGTACTGACCGACACCTGGGGCGGCGCCCGCTCGGGTGGGCGCAAGCACGAAGGCATCGACATCTTTGCCAGCCGGGGCACGCCGGTGCATTCGACCGGCCCCGGCGTGGTGCTGAACGTGGGCGAGAATACCCTGGGCGGGCGCACGGTGATGGTGCTGGGTCCCGGCGGGCAGCGCCACTACTACGCCCATCTTGAGCGCTACCCAGACCTCAAAGCCGGTGACTGGGTGGAGCAGGGCGACACGGTGGGCTACGTGGGCAACAGCGGCAATGCCAAGAACACCCCGCCCCACCTGCACTACGGCGTCTATACGCCGGGGGGTGCCATCAACCCCTATCCACTGCTGAAAAAACCGTAGAAGACAGGCAAGGTCAGCTGCCGCTGGTGGGCTGCCATGCCGGCTCCAGCGTTATGCTCTGGACATGACCACCACGCCACATAGCGAGAGTCTGGCCCAGAGGCAGTGCCCTCAGAACATCCTGTCCATCCAGTCGTGGGTGGCTTACGGCCACGTGGGCAACGCCGCCGCTGTGTTCCCCCTGCAGCGCCTGGGCTTTGAGGTCTGGGCCATTCAGACGGTGCAGTTTTCCAACCACACCGGCTACGGCGAATGGACCGGCAAGGTGTTTCCGCCGGAGGACATCGCCGAACTGATTGACGGGATCGAGGCGCGCGGCGCCCTGCCGGAGTGCGACGGGGTCCTGAGCGGCTACATGGGCTCGGCCGGCACGGTGGAAGCGGTGGTCAGTGCCGTGAAACGGGTGCGGACCGCCAATCCGCAGGCGCTCTACTGCTGTGACCCGGTCATGGGTGACGTTGGGCGCGGGGTGTTCGTGAACCCCGAGCTGCCTGAGCACATCGCCGCCCACGCAGTACCGGCCGCCGACATCATGGTGCCGAACCATTTCGAGCTGGAACTGCTGACCGGGCGCAAGGTCGCCACGCTGGACGACGCTCTGGCCGCCGCTGGAGAACTGCGCAGCCGGCTGCGTGAGGGCGGGCCCCGAATCGTGGTGGTGACCAGCCTGATCCGCGAGGACGCCCCGGAAGGCAGCATCGAAACCCTGGCGGTGTCGGATGAGGGCACTTGGATCTGCCGCACGCCGCTGCTGCCGCTGGACCCGCCGCGCAACGGCACTGGCGACGCTATTGCCGCGCTGTTTTACGGCCAGTACCTGCGCACCGGCAATGTGGCTCAGGCACTCAGCCTCAGCATGAGCGCCCTGTATGCGCTGCTGGAGCGGACCCATCAAGCCGGCACCCGTGAAATTCAGCTGATTGCGGTGCAGGATGAACTGGTGCAGCCGCAGCAGGTGTTCGAGGCACAAGCGGTGATGACCGGGCCTCAGTAAGCGCCCGCAGAGTGAAAAGGGGCTTCCCGCCGGATAAAGCCTCCTCTTGTCTGCCAGTGCCCGTGGGGCGGCAGAGTGGAGCATGCGTCTCCTCTCTGCTTCTGTTTCCCTGCTTGGCCTGCTGGCAGTTACAGCCTGCACCGCACCGCAGCAGAACAATGCCAGCTCCAGCGGTTCCGCGCCGGCTTCGGTTCCCGCCAGTGCCAGTGCGTCAGCGCCGGCCCAGCAGCTTGAAACTTTCGTCCCCACGGCGCCGCAGGGGTTCCGGGTGAACCTCTATGCCGACGGCTTTGAGAAACCACGCCTGCTGGCGGTGGCCGGAAACGGGGACGTGTTTCTGAGCGACCCGGACACCGGGGCCGTTTACCGGCTACCCGACCGGGACGGCGACGGCAAAGCCGACAGCCGCGAGCCTTTTGCCACGGGTCTGAACAAGCCCCACGGACTGGCTTTCCACGGGGAGTTTCTGTATGTCGCCAACACCGACGGCGTGGTGCGTTTCCCCTACCGGCCCGGCCAGACACGGGCACAGGGGCAGCCGAAAAAGCTGCTTGACCTGCCCTCGGGCGGCGGTCACTGGACCCGCAGCATCGCTTTCGGGCCGCAGGGGCAGCTGTTTGTCGCAGCCCGCAGCACCTGCAACGTGTGCGAGGAGAAAGATGGGCGCCGCGCCGCCGTGTGGGTCTACGACACCGACGGGCAGCACGGCCGCCCCTACGCTACGCCACCGGCCTGCGTAACGCGGTGGGCCTGGGATGGCATGACGGCGCGCTGTGGGCCCCCAACAACGGCCGCGACGAACTGGGAGACGACCTGCCGCCCGAAGGCTTTTACCGGCTCAAGGACGGCGGCTTTTACGGCTGGCCTTACTGCTACACGGTGCAGCCGGGCCAGCCGCAGGTCTGGGACAAGGATTTTGGCCGCAAAGACGCCGCCGTCTGCCAGGGGGCCACGCCCGCTTTTGCGCTGACCACCGCGCACTCGGCGCCGCTGGGGATGGGCTTTTATAGCGGTACGGCTTTCCCGGCCGCCTACCGGAACCTGATGTTCGCAGGGCTGCATGGCAGCTGGAACCGCAGCCGCAAAACCGGTTACCGGGTGGTCACGGTCAACCCAAGCAGCGGCGAGGTGCAGGATTTCCTGACCGGCTTTCTGGGTTCGGACGGTGAGACGGTCCGCGGCCGCCCGGTCGACGTGGCTGTGGCACAGGACGGCGCCCTGCTGGTCACCGACGACGGCGCCGGGAAAGTGTGGCGGGTGGCCTGGGCCGGTGAGGGTCAGTAGGTCCGTTCGGCCAGCGGCAAATAGTCCACGCGGTCCGCATAGGACAAGGTCGCCCCGCTGGGCCACAGCTCTAGCAGCGTAAGCGAAGCGTTATGCAGCCGGAAGATCGGCTCGGTGACGTCCGGCTGCGGCAGGCCCAGCAGGTCGGCCAGCAGAAACTGGGCAAAGTCGTGATGGGTGACCAGAACTGTGAGGCCACTGCCTTCAGCCGCACTGCGGCGGAGCAGTTCTGCAACCTGCGCGGCGCGGCTGGCAAAGGCGGCAGCTGCCCAGGCTTCAGCTCCTCCATCCCAGCGCTGCCCCTGCAACTCTGCCGGCCAGAGCAGCGCCGGACACTCGGCGCGCAGTGATGCATATTCCCGGCCCGGCACCGCCGCGAACCCGCCAGCCGGGCCGGTGGTCAGCCCGCCGCACTCGTAGGCCAGCGCTGCGCCCTCGACCGGCAGGTCCAGTGCCGCAGCCAGCGGAGCAGCCGTCTGCGCGGCCCGCAGAGTCAGGCTGGAAAAAAGCCGCGTGACTGGCGCGCCGACCCACCCAGCAGTGGCCAGCGCGGTGGCTGCCTTCTCTGCTTGCCGCTGGCCCAGTGCCGTCAGCGGTGGATCTGGTTGCCGCCGCTGGGCATAGTCGGCAGCCGCTTCCAGCGGGTTGTTGGCCGACTGGCCGTGCCTCATCAGCAGCACTTTCATGGAGAGCAGGTTAGAGGAGTGGATACCCGAGGCCCTACACTCGGAGCATGCCCACCGTAGAACTCAGCCACAGCGGCCACACCGCCACCCTGACCCTGACCGCCAAGAAAGGCTCGATGCCGCCTGCGTTCTGGCAGGAATTGCCGCAGGCCCTGCGCAAGCTGGGTGAAGCCCGGGTGCTGATTGTCCGGGGCCAGGACATCTTCAGCGCGGGGCTGGACGTGAACGCCACCCTGCCCGCCATTCAGCAGAGCGGGGATTTCTGGGGAGCGGTGCAGCCGATGCAGGACGCCCTGGACGCGGTAGCGGCGGTGGAGATTCCAGTGATCGCCGCTGTGCACGGCCACTGCATCGGCGCCGGGTTGGAGCTGATTGCCGCCTGTGATCTGCGGCTGTGCAGCGCCAACGCGCAGTTCAGCCTGCCGGAAGTGCGCCTGGGTCTGGTGGCTGACCTGGGCGGCCTGCAGCGCCTGCCGGGCATTATCGGACGTGGCCGCACCACGCACCTGGCACTAACCGGGGCGCCGATAGACGCCCGCACCGCCGAAAGCTGGGGCCTGGTGACCGGCGTGCTGGACACCCCGGAAGCCCTGTTCGCCCAGGCCGAAGCGCTGGCCGCGCAGCTGGCCGAACTGCCGCCACATGCCCTGAAGGGCACCAAGCAGGTGCTGCGTGAGGCCCTGCCGCACGCTGAGGGCCTGCGGCAGTCGGGCGAGTTCAATGCGGCGGCGCTGAAATAGAAAAGAGCCAGCCGTAAGAAAACCAGCCGGCCGGCGAGCTTGCCGGCCGGCTGGTTCCTCTCAACTCAGTCGCCGCTCAGCGCATGAGATCCGGCCAGACCTTCGCTGGCGGCCTGGGCGTCGCCGCTGCGAATGCCCCAGCTGTAAAAAGCCAGCGAGACGGCGGCCACCACTGCAAAGTCAACGCCGTAAGGCAGCAGGCCGATGCCGCCGAACTCATGGCTGCCCAGATACGACAGCAGTGTCATGACCGCCAGATAAGCGACCAGCCAGCCGCCCGAGCGCAGGTGCCGGGGCGTGTCGCGCCAGCCTTCGCGGGCCTGAAGCACCAGGAAAATAGGCAGGCCCAACATCACCAGCAGCATGATTTCGCCGTTCAGCGGCCAGCGGCTCCAGTACACCAGCAGGCTGGCGAACACGAAGCCCAGCGGTGCCAGCAGGTTCAGCGCCGGCAGCCGCAGCGGGCGGCGGGCGTCAGGTGCGGTGCGGCGCAGGCTCGCCACGCTCACCGGGCCGGTCAGAAAGCCCACCACGCAGGTCACGCTGACCACTGCGGCCAGCTCTTCCCAGTTGGGAAACAGGTACAGCGCCAGCAGGCTCAGCACCAGATTGACGATCAAAGCGGCGCGCGGCACCCTTAAGGTGGGATGCAGGCGGCCCAGCCAGGCCGGCATGTAGCCGCTGCGCGACAGGGCCTGCAGGGCGCGGGCGGTGGTGGCGGTGTAGGTGATGCCGGTGCCCGAGGGGCTGATGACGGCATCGGCATACAGCGTCAGCGCCAGCCAGTTGAGGCCCAGGGCGCCGACCAGTTCGGCAAAGGGGGATTTGAAATGCAGGCCTTTCCAGCCGGCCGCGTGCAGTGTCTGTGGGTCCACAGCGCCGATAAATGCCACCTGCAGCAGCACGTAAATCAGCCCGGCCAGCAGCAGGCCACCCACCACGGCAAGCGGCACGCTGCGGCCGGGGCGCTGGGCCTCGCCGGCCAGGTTGATGGGCGACTGAAAGCCGTTGAAGCTGAAGACAACGCCTCCGGTCGCCACGCCGGTCAGCACGGCCGCCCAGCCGTAAGGTGCCACGCCGCCGGCCGCCGGGTCGGTGAAGTTCTGGGGGTGAAAGCCGTAATACAGCAGGCACACGCCCGTCAGCAGCGGCACCACCAGCTTAAAGAAGGTGATGGCGGTGTTGCTCTTGGCAAACAGGGCCACGGTCCAGAAGTTCAGCAGCACGTACAGCAGCATCAGCAGCGTGGCGGCCAGCAGACCGCTGCTGGAGAGGCTCCCCCCCTGCACGAATCCCTGGGTCCAGGACAGCCCCCAGCCGGCCATGTACTGCACGCTGGCGACCGCTTCGATCGGCGGAATCACCAGCATGCTGATCCAGTTGGCCCAGCTGGCCAGCACGCCGGCCAGCGGCCCGTGCGAGTACTGGGCGTAGCGGCCCATGCCGCCCGATTCCGGCGACATGGTGCCCAGCTCGACATAACTCAGGGCGATGACGATCATCATCAGCATGCCCAGAATCCAGGCCAGAATGGCAGCGGGGCCAGCGATCTTGGCGGTGTTAAAAGCGCCGAACAGCCAGCCCGAGCCGATGATGGACCCCAGGCAGGTAAACATCAGGGCCAGGGGAGAAATACTGCGTTTTTCTTTGTGATGGGTCATACCGTTCCTTCCGCCCTACCCTTTTCGGTGAAAAAGGACTGTGACTGCTGGACGGCAAAAAGTCCGGCAGCCACGGAGAGTGCGAACGCAGTAGAATACAAAAGAATGATAGAACAGTGAGCCTGTTTCCTGGCATTTGCAAGGAGTCCAAGCATGCAGAACAACATTTCAGAGAGCACCTTCCGCCCCGATCTGCTGTCCGGCAAACATGTCCTGATCACCGGCGGCACCTCCGGCATCTGCCTGGGGATTGCCCAGAGCTTTGCGGCGCACGGCGCACGGGTCACCCTGCTGGGCCGCAACCCGGAAAAAGCCGCTGCCGCTGCCCAGACGGTGCGTGATTCGGCCGGCCCGGACGCGCAGGCCCAAGCCGTAACCGCCGACGTGCGTGACGTGGCGGCGCTGGGCGCGGCCGTGGAGCAGGCGGTAGAAGAGTTTGGCCCGCTGGACGTTCTGCTGTGCGGCGCCGCCGGCAACTTCCCGGCCCCGGTAGACAGCATCAGCGCCAACGGTTTCAAGAGCGTGGTGGATATTGACCTGCTGGGCACTTACAACGCCATTAAGGCGGCCGCGCCGCACCTAAAGGCTCCTGGCGGCAATATCCTCAGCATCAGCGCCTACGGGGTGCCGGTGCCGATGCAGGCGCACGTGGTGGCCGCCAAAGCCGGCGTGGACGCCCTGACCCGGACCCTGGCGGTGGAGTGGGGCATGCGTGGCATTCGCGTGAACGCCATCATCCCCGGCCCGATTGACGGCACCGAGGGCATGGCGCGGCTGGCCCCCGACGAGAAGACCCGCCAGCAGTTCATTCGCACCGTGCCGCTGGGCCGCTTCGGCGTGCCGCAGGACATCGCGGACGCTGCGCTGTGGCTGGTCAGTGACGCCGCCAGCTACGTGACCGGCGTGATTCTGCCGGTGGACGGCGGCCAGAACATGCTGGGCGGTGCGCCGCAGTACCAGATGTACCTGAACATGTCCCAGCAGGCCAAGAGCTGAGCCACGCCCGGCCACCCCACTGGCTGGCGTGGCTGGCCTGGGCTTACCTGGCCGCCCTGCTGCTGGTGTGGGGCCTGGGCGAGTGGCCGGCCGAGCGCACCGTGCCCACCCTGCTGCTGGCCTACCTGCCGCCGGCAGTGCTGCTGGCCTTCTGGCCGTTGCTGGCGCTGGGGGCCGCCGTGCAGCACACGGCGCGGTGGCCGGTGGCACTGGCACTGCTGGCCGGACTGGGCTACGCGGGATTCACCTGGCACCCAGCCCGGCCGGCCCCACCCGGCAGCCTTACCCTACTGACTTATAACATTGCGCGCGGCACCCAGGTCAGCGCCGGAGCCCTGGCCGCCCAGATTCAGGCGCAGGATGCCGACATCGTGACCCTGCAGGAAACCAACGGCTGGGACGCTGGGTTCACGCCCGAGCTGCTGCGCCGGCTGCCCGGCTACCACGCCACGCAGACCGGCGCGGGCGGTGAACTGCTGACCCTCAGCCGTCTGCCGGTGCTGAGCAGCCGCGAGGTGCACTTACCGGAAACCAGCCGCCGCTTTCTGGTCACCACCCTGCAAACATCTCAGGGGCCACTGAACGTGGTGAACGTGCATTTCTCGACCGTGATGGTCAGCGGGGTGTTGAAAGGCCAGGTGGCCCCCACCCGCGACCGCCGCAGCGCTCAGCTGAAGATTCTGCAGCGAGAGACGGCCGAGATGCCACGGGCAGTGGTGGCCGGCGACTTCAACACCCCGGCGCGTGGGCAGGTCTACCGCGCCCTGACCGGCCAGTTCACGGACGCCTGGGAGGCCGCCGGACAGGGCTTCGGCTACAGTTTTCCGGCCCGGACCCCGCTGCTGCGAATTGACCATGTCCTGGCCCGTGGCCTTCAGCCGGTCGCGGCCGAGGTACTGCCCCGGGGCGGCAGCGACCACCGGGGCTTACGAGTGGTGCTGCGGCCCCAGTAGGTCCGGGGCCTCGCGGGGTTCCAGCCAGAACACCCCGCCCAGCCCCAGGCGTGGTTGCAGGTTCAGGGCCGGCCGGCCCACCAGCGGGGCCACCAGCCGGCCCTGCAGGCCCTGGGGTGCCTGAGCATAGGCGCTGAGCAGACCGTAGTGCTGGACCTGCGGGGTAAATTCAAAGCCCACCGTAGGCCAGCCGCGCTCCCAGTTGTGGGCCAGCCGCGCCCCGGTATCGGGCCGGTAACCCCAGTGCCCCCGCGCCCGCAGCGGCAACTCCCCAGCGACCAGCGCCCGGTTCAGGCCCCGTAGCCAGGTCCAGGGCTGCACCGCCCGCTGCCGCCCACTGAACGGCACCAGCCAGGCACCCAGCTCGGGCGCCAGCCGGGCCGCCAGGGCGTCGCGGTCCCGGTCGGGCAGCCGCCGGCCCAGCTGACCGGCCCACCAGCCCAGCAGTATGGCGGCCGTCTGAGGACCGCAGCCCACGAAGCCACCCTGCCACTGGCATTGCCCGGCGTCACTGGGCAGAGGTAGGGGAAATGGATGCCAGTTCAGGTTTTCGTATTCTGTATATGACATAATTCCTCGCATGGAATACGGAGCTATGGACTCCCACTCGGCCGGCGGCGTCATGGAACGTCTCCAGCGTGTGCTGACTGATTCTATCGCTCAGCAGTTGGAAGGCTACGGCCACGAACATGCCGAGGCTCAGCTGCTGGCGGCGGTGGCGCTGGAACGGCTGCACACCGTGCTGCAGGTCCGCGACGAACCCGGCACCGAATTTGCACGCATGGCGCCCGGCGACCTGAGCACCCTCTGGGAGGAGCTGCGGGCTGCCGGCGCCGGCCGGCTGCTGCTGGACATCCGCCCGGCCAGCGACCCGGCCGCTGCTGAGCGCGGTGACGTGGCCGTGAACGTGGTGGAAGTGGAACGCCGCGCGGAGTGGGGCACGGGTGACTTTATCGAAGATTCAGCGTTCGAGCTGCACCTGCGCCGTACAGAGCTACTCGACCGCCTCAGCCGCACGAACTGAAGCCGGCCCGCAGCTCCGGCGGCACCGGCGCCCGCAAGCAGAGCGGCGCACCGCTCACTGGGTGCTGGAATGTCAGCTGCTCGGCGTGCAGCCGGTAACCCAGGTCACCGGGCAGCGCGTCCGGCTGGGCCTGCCCTCCCGGCAGATAGAGCGGGTCGCCCAGCAGCGGCAGGCCCACCGACGCCAGATGAATCCGGATCTGGTGCGGCCGGCCTGTCTCGATGTCCACCTCCAACAGAGTGCTGCTCTCCCGCCGCTCCAGCACCCGCGCCCGGCTGCGTGAGGGCTTGCCGTCCGGCGCCGCCGCGTAGATCTGGCCCAGCCGGGGATGCTCTACCAGCCCGATAGGCGCCGTGATGTCATAGCTGCCCCGCGCGGCCCGCCCCGCCGCCAGGGCCCGGTAACGCTTGTGCACCCGGCCTTCTCGCCAGTCGGCGGTCAGCTTCGCTCCGGCCTCCCGCGTCAGGCTGCACAGCACCAATCCCGAAGTGCCGCGCCCCAGCCGGTGCAGCGGCGTGGCCGCTGGGAAATCGCGGCGCAGGAGGGCCAGCAGGGTGTGGTCCAGAAAGCCCCCCGCCGGCAGGGTGGGCAACCCCGAAGGCTTGCCCACTGCCAGCAGCGCGGCGTCGGCATACAGCAGGTCATAGTGCAGCGGCACGGCTTCTTCCTGCCAGGGCGGGCGGTGCCAGGTGAGCCGGTCGCCCTGGCGCAGACGTTCGTCGCCACCGGCCGGCTGCCCGTTCAGCTCTATCTCACCGGCCGCCAGCCGCGCTGCCCAGGTGGCCCGGTCCGAGTGAGGATAAAAGTGGGCGTAGTAGTCCAGCACGCTGAGACCTGCCGCCTGCGGCCGCACGCGCTCGCGGTAGCTGTAGCCGGAGTTGAGCGCAGGCGCGGCGCTCACCGGGGCCGGGTAAAGTGCTGCGCCGCCGCCACCATCATCTGCACGCCGGTTTCCAGGGCCGACTCGTCCAGCGTGAAGCGGGGGTGGTGATGCGGCCACTCGCTGTCGGCCTCAGCCGAGCCGCTGCCCACCGCGAAAAAGCAGCCCGGTGCCTTTTGCAGGTAAGCGCTGAAGTCCTCGCCGGCCGCCCACATGCCCGCCTCGACCACCCGGCCTTCGCCCACCACCTCACGGGCCAGGTCACGTACTTCTTGCGCCACCCAGTCGGTGTTGACCACCGGGCGGTAGGCGTACAGGTACTCGAACTCGTACTCGGCGCCGTGGGCCGCGCAAATGCCGGCAATCACCCGCTCCAGCAGCTGCGGCGCCCGCTCACGCATTTCGGGGCTGAACACCCGCACGGTGGCCGCCAACTGCGCCGTATCGGGAATTACGTTGTCGGCGGTGCCGGCGTGAAACTGCGTCACCGACACCACCAGCGGCTCAAACGGCGAGACGGCGCGGCTGACCACGTATTGCAGGTTGGTCACCACCTGTGCCCCGATAGCGACCGGGTCCACCGCCTGCTCGGGCATGCCGCCGTGGCCGCCGCGCCCACGAATGGTCAGCTGGAACGAGTCCGGCGAGGCCATAAACATGCCGGGGCGCACCGCCACCACACCGGCCGGATAAAAGCTCAGCAGGTGCAGGCCCAGCACCAGGTCCACCCCGTCCATCAGCGGTGTGCTGAATACTAATTCCTCGGCGCCGCCGGGCGGGGTTTCCTCGGCATGCTGGAAGATGAAGCGCACCTCGCCGCTCAGCTCTGCCCGCGCCTCGCTGAGGATGCGGGCGGCCGTCAGCAGAATCGCCGCGTGGCCGTCGTGCCCGCAGGCGTGCATGGCGCCGGCATTCTGCGAGCGGAACTCGAAAGTGTTCTCCTCGTCTATCGGCAGGGCGTCGATGTCGGCGCGCAGCAGCACGGTGCGGCCCGGCCCGGCCTCCCCTTTCAGCACCGCCAGCACGCTGGTGGGCGTCAGCTGGCTGACCTCCAGGCCCGGCATCTTTTCCAGCTCGGCGCGCAAAAAAGCGGCGGTGGCATGTTCCTGAAAGCTGATTTCGGGGTGCTGATGCAGGTGCCGGCGCCATTCGGTCAGCTGCTGACGCAGGTGCTCGGGCAGGGGCTGGGACGGGGAACCGGGCGCAGTCATGCTGCCAGGGTAGCGCTCCGGCGGCCGGAAAAGAGCGTGTGCCGTGCCCCGCCCAGATCCCTCAAGCTGCCCTGAGCTTCTCCCCACTTACCGCCGGGCAGGTTTGCGCCACAATACGGGGTATGGACAACTACATTCCCGACGGCTACCAGATGTCGCCCGAACTGAGCAGCGAGCGCAAAACCCAGTTCAGCCAGGCCCCCGAGCTAGGCGAAGGCACCGAACCCGGCAAGGACTACCGGGCGGTGTTCGAAACCTCGCAGGGCCGCATCGTGCTGGACCTGTTTCAGGACGACGCCCCGATGACCGTGAACTCGTTTGCGTACCTGCTGCGCCACCACTACTACGACGGCATCAAGTTCCACCGCGTGATTGACGGCTTTATGGCCCAGACTGGCGACCCCACCGGCACCGGCATGGGCGGCCCCGGCTACCGCTTCGAGGACGAATTCGGCTCCGACAAGCGCCACAGCGGCAAGGGCATCCTCAGCATGGCGAACGCCGGCCCTGGCACCAACGGTAGCCAGTTCTTCATCACTTTTACCGCCACCCCTCACCTCGACGGCCGCCACACCGTGTTCGGTCAGGTCGTGGAAGGCCTGGACGTGCTGGACAAGCTCAAGCGCATCCAGCCCGGTATGCCCGGCGACGCCGATGTGATTGAAAAGGCTTACCTCGTAGAGAAGTAAGCAGAGAAGGAAGTGTCCCAGGCGCAGCCGGCCTTCACCCGCCGGCCGCGCCTGACTTTTGACTTTTTACAGGGCCGCCGGGTCCAGCAGCAGTTCGCCTTCTATCCCAAAAGCCTCGGCGTAGCGCACGCGGGCCAGGGTGCCCCAGTAGCCCAGCCGGGCCAAGCGGCGGTCCACCACCTCGGGCGTAACCGTTTCGCTGACCGCCTCGCCGCTGAACTGTGATTCATGGGCACGGATGGCCGCTTCCCAGCGTGGCAGGCTGGCTTCCACGTCCACCAGCAGGCCGGGGCGGATGTCGGCGTTGCCCTGAAACAGCAGCACCCGGCCGGGGCGGTGCGGCTCGCCGGGCACGTCCGCGCGGCGCAGCCCGGCCAGATGCACCGCCCGCTTGCCCAGGGCGTAGGCGCCGTAGTGGTCAGGATGGCGGTCGGAGGGATGCGGCACCACCAGCACGCGCGGGCGCAGAAGCCGCAGCGCCGCTGCCAGGGCTGCCGCCTGGACTGGGTCGTCGTGCAGGCCACCGTCGGGCAGGCCCAGGGTGCCGCGCCAGCCAAGGCCCAGATGAGCAGCGGCAGCGGCGCACTCGGCCATCCGCACCTCCGGCGTACCGAGGGTGCCCATCTCGCCGCGGGTCAGTTCCAGAATCCCAGTGTGCCCTCCGGCGTCCGCCACCCGGATCAGGGTGCCACCCGCGCCGATTTCGGCGTCGTCGGGGTGGGGGGCCAGAACCAGCCAGTCCAGCGGCTGCACTTTGCCGTACACAGTTTGCAGAGAAAACGTCATAAGCCGAGTGTATAGGCTTGACGAATACCGCATACCACGCTAGAGTAACGAACATAACCGCTCCGAGTGAGCGGGTTTTTTATTGCCTGATGCCGCTGGATGAGGGCAGCGGCGCCTGCTGATCCTCCAGCCACCAGGGGCGCGGGGCCGTGAGATAAACGAAGGCTGCTAGATACACGCTGGCACATAGGCAAAAGACTCCGGTCATGACGGTGCTTTCCGCCATATCCGGCTGAAAGTCGCTCAGCCGAATCCCATTTCTGAGTGGCAGCGCCAGCCACAGTAGCCCTGCCATGACCAGTGGCCCCAGCGGAGCCAGCCAGCGCCAGAGCCAGTGGCCGCGCCCCAACAAAAGCGCCGCTGTGAGGCCCACGCTGGTCAGGACAGCCAGCCGCACCGCCTAGGCAAACTGCCCCGCCACGGCCCGGGCTGCAGCGACGGCAGAGTCAGAATTGTTGGGCGCGTCCAGAGCAATGGCGCTCTCCACCTGCGCCGACCAGTCCCAGGCCACCCAGGCCGGCAGAGCCAGGGCCAGCAGCAGTGCCACCCCCACCGGCCAGCGGGCCTGTGGCCAGAAACGCTGTGTCAGCGCTCCCCAGACCAAGCCCAGCAACGCAGCTGCCAGCAGCAGAGGTGAGGCGAGAAGCAGCAGCAAGAGCATAGGCACAGGTTAAGCCAGGCTGCCGCTGCGAAACTGACCGCCGGCCGACTCACCTTGACGCATACTGCAGACCAGGCCAGGGTAGAGAAAGAACCGCTCCTCGTGAGCGGGTTTTTTATTGCTGGATCTCGTCTACCGTCCAGCCCAGATATTCCAGCGCCGCCAGCACCGCCACCAGTTCCCGCTCGGCCGGGCGGCCCGGAGCGGCGGCCGGGGCATAACGGCCGTAAGCGTCGGCCAGCACGCGGCGTAGCAGTGGGCAGCGCTCATGCAGCAGCCGGGGGCCAAAGCGCAGCGCGGCCTCCAGCGGCAGGTCGGCGTAGGCGGGGTCGTTGCCCTCAGCCTGGGTGAAGGCCAGCACCGGATAGGGCCAGTAGCCGTCCACCAGCGTCTCGGCCTCCAGCCAGTAGCCGGCGTCCTGGGCCCAGCGGCGCAGGCTCAGTGGCGAGTCGTTGCACTGCACCACGGCGCGGCCTGGTAACTTGCCCGCCGCTCGCCCGCGCTCCAGCACCCCAGCAATGGTCCCGGCCCCCAGCCCGGTCATGCTGACACTCTGCACCTCGCCCGGTTCCAGCGGGCTGAGGCCATCACCCTGGCGTAGCTCGATCCGCTCGCTGAGGCCCGCCCGCGCCACCTGCCGCCGCGCCAGTTCCAGCGGCGCTGCGTTCAGCTCTACTCCAATACAGCGCCTGACCCGGCCCGTCTGCACCAGCCGGATGGGCAGCCCAGCGTGGTCGGTGCCGATATCGGCGTGGGTGTCCGCATGGATGAGAGAGAGCACCGTTTCCAGGCGGGGGCCCAGCCGGGGCTGAAAAGCCGGGGCGGTCAAAGCTGGCCTGCCAGTGCCCGTAGCACTTTCAGCTCACGCCTTAGCCAGCGGGGCGCACCGGGCCGCGCCAGAGCCAGCGCGTTCGCTTGAGCGGCTGTCCCTGGCGTCACCCAGACCGGCACGAGGCCCAACGCCTGCTCATAGGCTTCTGGCTGGGGCGCGCGCCAATTCGTGCCGAGTTCGCAGGCGTAGTAGTGGGAAGTCATTCGGAACACGTCCGCCTCTTTCTCCTGCGCCGCCGATAACTCGGTCACGGTCAGCAACTGTGGTCCCACCCCACGTAACTCGGCCCCCGCTTCCTCGCGCAGCTCGCGGGCCAAGGTATCGGCGTAGCTTTCACTGCCCTCTACACCACCACCCGGGAATTTGTAGCAGTCCCACACCAGCGAATGCAGCAACCACAGCTGCCCTCCACGCTGCACCACCGCCTTGACAGTCACCCGCTCGGCGCACACTACGTCTGCTGCTAATCGCTCTGCCAAGCCAGGAACATGCTCAATGGTAGGCAGCCGAATCACGGGCCCACCTCGCCTTCCCAGGGCCGCACCATGTCGCCCACCCGAACCAGGCCGCCCACAATCACCCGCGCCGTGATGCCGCCGTGCCCGCGCACCGCGTTGTAGCCGCCCGGACCCAGCGTCTCCTCCATCCGCGAGCAGGGGTGGCACTCGCCGGTGCCTTCCAGCAGCACGCCGCCCACCCAGAACCGCCGGTCCTTGAGGGCCAGCAGCGGCAGCCCGCTCACCAGCAGGTTGCGGCGCAGCTGCTCGGGCGTGGCAGTGTCCAGGCCGGCCAGCGCCGCGATCACCGGCAGGTGTTCGGCCTGAAGCAGCGTCACCTGCCGCTTGCCGCGCTCCACCCGCACTGGCGAGGAAACGTGCTCGGGAGCAGGTGCAGACATCTCCCCCACCAGCGCCCGCAGCCGGGATGGCGCCAGCTTGCCGTGATCGCCCACCAGGCCCACCAGCGGGTGAATCTCGGCTTCCGGGACGGCCTGCACCGGCTCGCGGCGGCCGGGACGCAGGCCAATCCAGTCCAGGTGGCCGGGGCGCGGCAAAAAGGCGCGGAGCTGTGACATGGTGAGCATCCCGCCCATCTTAGCGGGCGTGCTAGATTGTCAGGCATGACCCCGCCGAGACGCAGCTATTTCACCTGCCGCTAAGGTGGGGCGTTGTCGGTTCAGCTTTCACCAAGCGGCGTAACTTCGGTTGCGCCGCCGCTTTTTATCTGGAAAGGACCTTCCCTGTCATGACTGAAACTGAGACTGAGATTCGCAGAAATCTGCCGGTAGACGAACAGCTCGATATTCTCAAACGCGGTGTGGTGGACCTGGTGTCCGAAGACGACCTGCGCGCCAAGCTCCAGCGCAGCCTCGAAACCGGCCAGCCGCTGCGCGTCAAGCTGGGCGCTGACCCCACCCGCCCCGACCTGCACCTCGGGCACGCGGTGATTCTGCGCAAGATGCGGCAGTTTCAGGACCTCGGCCACAAGGTCATCATGGTGATCGGGGACTTTACCGCCACCATCGGCGACCCCAGCGGCAAATCCAAAACTCGCCCGCCGCTGACCATTGAAGAAGCCCGTGCCAACGCCGAGAGCTACCTTGAACAGTGCCGGCTGATCCTGCGGTCCGAGCCGGAAGTGCTGGAAATCCGCTCCAACGGCGAATGGCTGGAGCAGATGGGCTACCGCGACATCATTCAGCTGGCCGCCAAATACACCGTGGCCCGCATTCTGGAGCGCGACGACTTTAGCAAGCGCCTGGCCGCCGGCACGCCTATCTCCATGCACGAGCTGCTCTACCCGCTCACCCAGGGCTACGACTCGGTGGCGCTGCACTCGGACGTGGAACTGGGCGGCACCGACCAGCTGTTCAACAACCTGGTGGGCCGCGCCCTGCAGCGCGACTATGGCCAGGAGCCGCAGGTGGTGATGACCTTGCCGCTGCTGGTGGGCCTGGACGGCACCGAGAAGATGTCCAAGAGCCTGGACAACTACATCGGCATCAGCGAAGAGCCGCACGCCATCTTCGCCGGTCTGATGAAAGTGCCCGATCCCTTGCTGGACGGCTACTTCACCCTGCTGACCGATCTGCCGCGTGAGCGCATCGACGAGGTGCTGGCCGGGCACCCGGTCGAAGCCCACCGCACGCTGGCCCGCGAGGTCTTGGGCTGGCTGGCCCCCGGCGCCGACGTGGACGCCGCCGAAGAGCGTTTCCGCAGCGTGGCGAAAGGCGGCGTCCCCGACGACCTGCCGGAAGTGAGCGTGCCCGCCGAGGAACTGAACGCCGAAGGCCGGATCAGCATGGCCCGCCTGGTGGTGCTGGCCGGACTGGAACCCAGCAACGGCGCCGCCCGCAAGCTGATCGGCAACCACGGCCTGAAGCTGGCCGGCGAGGCCTACAGCGACCCCCAGGGCTGGGTGGACCGCGCCGAGCTAATGGCCCCGGAAGGCCTGATTCTGCAAAAAGGCAAAGACAAGTTTGCCCGCCTGCGCCTGAGCTGAGCTCCCCTCCTGCTACCCCCAGTGGCCGGCGCCAGCCAAGAAAAAGTTATCCACACGCAGAATGTGGATAACTTTTTTGCTGTGGATAAGCTGATTTGGCTCAGGAAAGCGGGCGCAGTTTTTCTACCCGCAGCATGTTGGTGGTGCCGCGCACTCCGAACGGCACCCCGGCCGTAATCACGAAGCGGTCGCCCTGCTCGGCCAAGCCGGAGCGGGCCAGCATGTCGGCGGCGATCCGCACCATGTCGTCGGAATCCTTGGGAACGTCGCTCAGCACCGGCACCACGCCCCACAGCAGGGTCTGCTGGTTACGTACATGCTCGTAGGGGGTCAGCGACAGAATCGACAGCGTCGGGCGGTACTTGGCGATCCGGCTGGACGAACCGCCGGACGACGTGAAGGCGACAATGGCCGCCGCTTCCAGCCGCGACCCGATCGAGCAGGCCGACATGGCAATCGCGTCCTGCGACTCGTCAATCGGCGCCGAGAGCTGCTGCAGGGCCTGATAGCGGTCACTCTGCTCCACCTCGCGGGCGATGCGGTCCATCATCGCCACCGCTTCCACCGGGTACTGCCCCACTGCCGACTCGGCACTCAGCATCACGGCGTCGGTGCCGTCGTAGATGGCGTTGGCTACGTCGCTGGCTTCAGCGCGGGTGGGGCGGGGCGCATTGATCATGCTTTCCAGCATCTGGGTGGCCGTGATCACCGGCTTGCCGGCCTCGCGGCATTGCCGGATCAGGTCTTTCTGGATGGGCGGCACCTGTTCAGGGCGCATTTCTACGCCCAGATCGCCGCGGGCCACCATGATGCCGTCCGCCTCCTGCAGGATGTCAGCAAAGCGGGCCACCGCCTGCGGCTTTTCGATCTTGGCCATCAGCTTGGCGCGCGAGCCGGCGCGGTTCAGGTAATGCCGCGCCAGCAGCAGGTCATCGCGCGACCGCACGAAGCTCAGGGCCACCCAGTCCACGCCCAGCTCGGCGCCAAATTCCAGGTCCTGTACGTCCTTTTCACTCAGCGCCGGCACCGACAGGTCAGCTTCAGGCACGTTGATGCCTTTGTTGTTCTTCAGCGGGCCGCCCACCAGCACCCGGGTACGCACTTCGGTACTGGAAGTTTCCAGCACCTGCAGGGCCAGGTTGCCGTCGTCCAGCAACAGGGTCATGCCCGGCTGCACGTCGTGCGCCAGCTGCTTGTAGGTGGTGCCGACCCGCTCGCGGGTGCCGGGCACGTCGTCCATGGTGATGCTGAACAGGTCACCGGGTTCCAGCAGAATGCCGCCCTCGTCCTCGAAGCGGGCCACTCGGATCTTGGGACCCTGCAGGTCCTGCAGGATGCCTATGGCGCGGCCTTTTTCAGCGGCAATTTCACGAATCAGTTCCACAGTGGCGCGGTGGTCCTCGCGGTCACCATGGCTGAAGTTGATGCGGGCCACGTTCATGCCGGCATCGATCATGCGCCGCAGGGTGTCCGGGTTGCGGCTGGCCGGGCCCATCGTGGCCACAATTTTGGTGGCTCTTCCAAAAGCGTGTTTCATTGTTGGCTCCTTCAAAAAGTTTCTCGGTTTGGGGGAACGCCGCTCGGGGCGTCTCTCCTCAGGTTAACAGGCTCATTTCAGCGCAGTGTAAGCCAGAACCGGAGGCGTCCCAGGCAGGGAAAAAGACGCCTTTCAGAAGCAGGCCATGCGCTTCTGAAAAGACATCCTGAGTGGTCGATGACGAAAGGGGGAAAAGACTCTCGCAGCAGGCCGGAAAGCCGGGGAAAGTGGCTTTACTGCTTCTGGTTAAAAGCGCGCTGGCCCAGGTACACCGCGCGGTCGCCCAGCTCGCTTTCGATGCGCAGCAGCTGGTTGTACTTGGCGATCCGGTCCGAGCGGCTGGCCGAGCCGGTCTTGATCTGGCCGGCGTTGGTCGCCACGGCCAGGTCGGCGATAAAGGCGTCTTCCGACTCGCCCGAGCGGTGGCTGATGATGGTGGCGTAGCGGTTGCGCTTGGCCAGCTCAATGGCGTCCATGCTCTCGGTCAGGGAACCGATCTGGTTCACCTTGACCAAGATGGCGTTGCCCACGTTGCGGTCAATACCTTGCTGCAGGCGCTCGGGGTTGGTTACGAACAGGTCGTCGCCCACCAGCTGCACCCGGCTGCCGATGCGGGCGGTCAGCTGTTCCCAGCCTTCCCAGTCGTCTTCTGCCAGCGCGTCCTCAATGCTGATGATGGGGTAGCGGCCGATCCAGTCTTCCCAGAAGTCGATCATGTCGGCGGTGCCGAGGGTCTTGTTCTCGCTGGCCAGGTGGTACTGACCGTCCTTGAAAATCTCGGTAACGGCCGGGTCCAGCGCAATCTTGATGTCCTTGCCGGGTTCGTAGCCAGCCTTTTCGATGGCTTCCAGCAGCACGCCCAGGGCTTCCTCGTTGGACTTCAGGTCGGGCGCAAAGCCGCCTTCATCGCCCACGTTGGTGTTGTAACCACGGGCCTGCAGAACTTTTTTCAGCGAGTGGAACGTTTCGGCGCCGTAGCGCAGCGCTTCACGGAAGCTGGGCGCGCCCACCGGCATCACCATGAATTCCTGAAAGTCCACGTTGTTGTCAGCGTGGGCACCACCGTTGATGACGTTCATCATCGGAACCGGCAGGGTCTTGGCATTGCTGCCGCCCAGGTAGCGGTAAAGCGGCACGTCCAGCGCGTCGGCAGCGGCGCGGGCGGTGGCCAGGCTCACGGCCAGAATGGCATTACCGCCCAGTTTACTCTTGTTGGGGGTGCCGTCCAGCGCCAGCAGGGCCGCGTCGACCTCGCCCTGCTGGTCGGCGTCCAGACCGACCACAGCCGGCCCCAGCGCCTCATTTACGTTCTTGACGGCGTTCTGCACGCCTTTGCCCTGGTAGCGGTCACCACCATCACGCAGCTCCAGCGCTTCGTGCGAACCGGTGCTGGCGCCGCTGGGCACGATGGCCCGGCCCTTGGCGCCACAGCTCAGGCGCACCTCGGCTTCCACCGTGGGATTACCGCGCGAGTCCAGTACTTCACGTCCGATCACTTTTTCAATTTTCATGCTTGAACTCCTTTGAGACAGAGAAAAAAGGCGGGAGGCCGGTAGAACGCGGTCCCTCACACTATAGAGGTCTTCCTGTTTGCTGGCGCAGAGTGCCCTTTCTGGCCGATATGGGCAGGTCTAATAAGCCGGCAGCTGTCAGAGCCAGGAAACCAAGCGATGAAAGATGGTCCACACCGGCTCTAGAAAGCCCCTAGAAGGGCCAAGCTGACCTTAAAGCGACCTTCAGACCCGTAAAGCAACCAGCACGGCCATATAGCCGCCTCCAGAAGCCGGGCGGAAAATGGCCGGTTTGGTGGACTCTGCAAAAAGCATCTCGGCTTCTCCGTCAATAGGGCCGAGGGCATCCTGCACATACTTGGCATTAAAAGCCAAGCTGATAGCCGGCTCAGTGCCGCTTTGCTCCACGGTGAGGGTGTCGTGTGCTCGGCCGTAATCGCCCTCGGCGTTCAGCTGCAGTTGGCCTTCAGACACCAGAAATTCCACCCGGTTATTGGCATTCTTATCGGCCAGCACGGCCACGCGCCCCACCGATTCTTTTAAGGTAGCCGACGCCAACTTGACCTGCAGCTTGGTCTCGGCAGGAATTACCCGCTCATAGTCGGGGAACTCGCCGTCTAGCAGTTTCAAGTTCATCCGGACTCGGTCGGTGGTTACACTCAGCTGGCCTTCGCCGTAGCTGAGTGTTGCTTCACCGCCGCGGAGCATGCGGACCAACTCGTCCACGCTGCGGGCTGGCATGATCAATTCACGGACTTCGCCTTCAAGAGCAAAGTCATGCAGGGCCACCCGGTAACCATCAGACGCCACTACGCGAGCTCCGTCGCCACGTTTTTCCAGCTTGATACCCCGGAACACGGCCTGAAAAGCCTCATTGCTGGCAGCATACCGCACACTGTTCAGGGCCCGGGCCAGGTCTGCTGCCTGTACGGTGGCGTCCACCCGGTCAGGAAAATTCAATTCAGGAAAAGCGGTCACGTCGCCGGTCTGAATTTTGAAATCGGAACCGCCCGAACGTACCGAGAGTTCTTCACCGTTCAGTTCCAATTCGACCAGTTCGCCGCCCAGTGTCCGGACGATTTGCGACAGCAAGTGCGCCGGCACCACAAAAGCCTGCGGATCCTGTACCTCTGCCGGCGCAAAACTGGCCAGATCTACTTCCAGATTGGTGCCGCTCAAGCTCAGGCCCTGTTCAGAAGCGTCAATCTTGAGCGAGGTCAGCAGCGGATTGGAGTTCCGGCTAGGCACCACCCTTTCGAGGAGACCCAGGCCTTCACTCAGGACTTTCTTGGTTACGGTGGCTTTCATTGCCCTCAGTTTACCCAAGTCTCCGGGGAAGAGCCCAGCTTCTGTCTCCTTTCTGGCATTTCATCTCCCAGGCAAAACCCACCCGAAAACCTCAGTTACTATTTTCTGTTGTTTAAATTTAAAAGAACTAGTAGTAGTAATAGTAGGTCCTGTGGATAGTGTGGAAAAACGGTTCCGAAGCCGTCCACAGCGAGATTTGCCTTGTGGACAAATTTGTGGATAAGTCGCCCTACCCTGTGGATAACCTGTGGATAACTTCCTGGGTTATCCACAGGTTAAAGCTCCTCCTAGTTATCCACAAAGTTATCCACAGAAAAAATAGAGTTATCCACAGGGTTATCCACAGGGTTATCCACAGTAAAAGAAACTTTTCACATCCTTTTGGAACAGACTTTGGAACGTTTTCAGCTGTTCCGACTGTCTTTTATCCTGACTAGATTCAGAAATCTCCCGGGGTTTCTGTGCCTTCCAGGTCGGGGAGGCCCTCAAGCTGCCGGCGCAAGCGGCTGACCTGGAGAGCCATTTCCTCGTCTTTCTTGATGTTCTCGCTGACCTTATTTACTGCGTGCATCACGGTAGAATGGTCACGGCCAAAATACTGTCCGATCTCCGGCAATGAATGGGCGGTCATTTCCCGGATCAGATACATGGAAATCTGGCGCGGCACCACAATGTCGCGGGCCCGGCCACTGCCCCGGATCTGTTCGGTGCTGACGTCAAACAGCTGCGCAGCTGCCCGGACCACTTCCGGCATTTCCACCTGGAGTTCCTGCGGTGCAAAGACATTGGAAAGGGCTTTTGCTGCTACGGCGCGGCTGAAAGGTACGTTGTTGAGGCTGGAAAACGCCACCACCCGCATCAAGGCACCCTCCAGCTCACGGATGTTGGTGGTCACCTGCCGCGCAATCAGTTCCAGCACGTCCTGCGGGATATTGATCTGGGCCTGTTCCGCATTCATTTTCAAGATGGCCACCCGAGTTTCGAATTCCGGCGACTGGATATCAGTGATCAGGCCCCATTCGAAGCGGCTGCGTAGGCGCCCTTCCAAGGTTTGGATGTCCTTGGGCGGCCGGTCGGAACTGAGAATGATCTGCTTGTGGCTCTCGTAGAGGGCATTGAAGGTGTGGAAGAACTCTTCCTGGGTCCGTTCCTTACGGGCCAGAAACTGAATATCGTCCACCAGCAACAGGTCCACCGAACGGTAGCGGTCGCGAAATTGGGTGGTCTTGTCGTCGCGGATGGAATTGATCAGCTCGTTGGTAAAGGACTCGGTCGAGACATAGGCGATCCGTTTTTCGGGGTGCCGCTCCATCAGGTAGTGCCCCACCGCGTGCATCAGGTGGGTCTTGCCCAGGCCCACGTCGCCGTAAATGAACAGGGGGTTGTAGGCTTTGCCGGGCGACTCGGCCACCGCCAGTGCGGCGGCGTGAGCTAGGTTGTTGTTGGGCCCCACCACGAAGTTCTCGAAGGTGTACTTGGGATTCAGCAGCTTGCTCAGCTCGGGGTCTGGGGCTTGGCGCGCCGGCCTCAGTGTTCCCCCTGAAGGCTTGGGTGCTGGAGCTGGTGCATCCGGCAGAATCATGGCTTCCTGCACGGCTGGCAGCACCTCGAAACTGACCTGCGGATTCTCGGCGCCCAGGCTCCGCAGCGCGTCTTCAATCAGGCCCAGGTAGTGCTTGCGGAACCACTCCTGCGCAAAGGAATTGCGGACGCCCAGCACCAGCGCGCCCTCGCGCACACCCAGCGTTTTGACCGGAGCAAACCAGGTGTGGTACTCCACTTCCGAAATGTTATTGCGGACATAAGCCAGCACGTCCGACCAGATTTCCTGAGAAATAGCCGCACACCTCCTGTCGTTTGGCCGGGTGTGACCCCTTGGGCTGCCCCCGGCAAAGTGCGGCCAGCATAGCACCGGGATTGCGAGCTGCCGGGCCTCCAGATATAAAAAAACCTCCGCCGAAGCGAAGGTCATTGTCATTTATGGTGGGCGATACGTGATTTGAACACGTGACCCCTCGCGTGTGAAGCGAGTGCTCTACCGCTGAGCTAACCGCCCTGAAGACTCCTCGCAGAGCCATCTGGTGGGCCCTGCCGGACTTGAACCGGCAACCAATCGGTTATGAGCCGACTGCTCTAACCATTGAGCTAAAGGCCCGTATCAAGCTTCAGAAGTTTAGCAGCGCCCCGCCGAAAAAGTCAACGCTGGCTTCCCCGCCTCTACACAGGGACCGATCACAGTAAGATTGCCGCATGACCTTTTCTGCGCCGGCTGCTCCCACCGTCCACGTGGCTTCCGAGGTCTTTCCTTTCTCGCGCACTGGCGGCTTGGCCGATGTGCTGGGGGCCCTCCCGGCGGCGCAGGCTGCGGCCGGTACGGCGGTGATGGTGGTCTCGCCCTGGTACCGCGACCTGGCCGACGCCGCCGCTGTGGAGAGCGTAGGAACACTGAACATTGACGGCATAGGCGAGGTGCGGCTGGGCCACGAGCGGCGGGCCGGCGTGGAGTATCTGTTTCTGGGCCTGGAAGCTTTTGACCGCGAAGGGCTTTATCACTCCGACGATGTGCAGCGCTTCAGCGCATTTGGATGCGCCGTCCTGCCGGCTCTGCAAGCGCTGAATGTCCAGCCGCAGTTGCTGCACGGCCACGACTGGCAGGCCGCGCTGGCGGTGGCGCACGCGCATCTGAGCGGCTGGCCTACCGTCTTTACCATACATAACCTGCAGTATCAAGGGCGCTGGTCGCTGCACGAGGCGGCCGGCTGGACCGCTCTGCCGGCCTGGACCTTTCAGCCGGATTTCGTGGAATTTTTCGGCGACCTGAACCTGCTCAAGGCCGGTCTGGTCTTTGCCGACCGGGTGACCACTGTCAGCCCGACCTATGCGCAGGAAATCACCACGCCCGAATACGGTGAGGGGCTGGAAGGTGTGTTGCAGCGGCTGGACAGCGAGGGCCGGCTGTGCGGCATTCTGAACGGGCTGGACCTGGACCGCTGGAACCCCCGGCGTGACGCCGCAATCATGAATTATTCCGGCCCGCGCAGCAAGGCGAGCAACCGCCGCCGCCTGCGCGCGGAGTTCGGCTTCGACCGGGCGCCAGTGCTGGGCACCGTGAGCCGGCTGGCCGACCAGAAAGGCATGGACCTGCTGCTGCTGGCCCTGCCGGAACTGGTAAAAAGCTGGAACGTGGTGATTCTGGGCGGCGGCGACCCCCTGCTGGAAGCGGCTTTTCAGGGCTGGCACTTTCACCCACGGGTGGCCTTCGTGAGCGGGTTGAACGAGCCACTGGCCCACCGCATCTACGCTGGGGCGGATGTGTTTGCTATGCCCAGTCGCTTCGAGCCGTGTGGCCTGTCGCAGATGATTGCGCTGCGCTACGGCACACTGCCGGTGGTGCGGGCAACCGGTGGCCTAAAAGACACGGTGCCGCCCAGCATCGGTTTTCCCTTCGTCCCGGCCACCTCACAGGCACTGCTGGACGCCTGCAGCGAGGCGCTCGCCACCCGCCGCGACCGGGCGGAATGGGAGCGCCGGGTCAAGGCCGGCATGGCGCTGGATTTCAGCTGGAACGCTTCGGCACAGGCTTACCGCGATCTCTACAGCGAGATTCTGGCAGAAGGCTGAGGAAGGGGTCCGGCCGCGCAGCCGTGCGGCTCAGGCCGGGAACAGCTCCAGTACAGTGATTTCCGGCGGGCAGAGCATCCGCACCGGCAACCCTGACACCCCCAGCCCCCGGCTCACGTAGGCTGGGCTGCCGTGGGCACCCTGGTGCCAGCCCATCGCGTAGCGGGTGCCGTAAGCGCTGGGCACCTTGACAGCGCCGATGCCCGGCAGCCGCACCTGCCCGCCGTGGGTGTGCCCGATCAGCGTCAGCCCGATGTGCTGCGGAAAGGTGGGCAGGATGTCCGGGTTGTGGGTGAGCAGCAGCGTGGCCCGCTTCCCCGCGCCGGCCAGCAGGCGGCTCAGGTCCGGCCGGTCCCCCCACTGCCAGTCGTCGGTGCCGGCCAGATAGAGGTCCGGCCGGGGCTGGGCGGAGGCGTTGCGCAGAATCTGCACGCCGGCTTCTGCCAGCTGCCCGGTCAACTCACGGCGGAATTCCGGCCAGCCGGGGCGCCCTTCACCGCGCCAGCGCGAGTCGTAGCGGCCGAAACTGCCGTAGTCGTGGTTGCCCCACACGCCATAGACGCCCAGTGGAGCCTGCAAGCGGGCCAGCTGCTCCAGCAGCGCGGTGGGCCGCTCGCCGGGGCGGACATCCACAAAATCGCCGCCCAACAGAATCAGGTCCGGCCGCTCGGCCAGGGTCACGTCGGCCCAGCGTTGCACACTGCGTGCTTCGATAAATAGCCCGTAGTGCAGATCGGTCAGAAAGGCCACCTTCAGCGGGGCTTGCAGCCCGCTCAGGGGCCGGCGGTGCCGGGTGATGCTCAGGCCGTAGCCCTGGGCCACAGCGCTGCCACCCAACAGGCCACCCAGGCCCAACAGGCCCAGGCCCGTGCGCTGCAACCATTCCCGGCGGGTCAGCTGGCGGTCGTCGTTCATGCGTTTAGAGTAAGCCGCTCAGGTTAAACGAAGTAGACTGCGGCGGTGATGTCCGAGCCCCGCACCGTCTTTGTGGTTCCTGACCTGCATGGCCGCGCCGACCTGCTGGAAGCGGCTGTTCGCTACGCCGAAGCCCACTGGCCCAACTGGCATTTGCTGTGCTTGGGTGACGCCATTGACCGTGGCCCGGACTCGCTGCGCTGCGTGGTGCGGCTGCTGGAACTGCGCGCCGAGGGCCGCGCCACTCTGCTGATGGGCAACCACGAGCGCATGGCCCTGGACGGCCCGCAGCATTTTCAGCAGTTTGTAGACAGCGGCAATCCTGAGGAGTTCCGTCTGGCCATGCAGGGTCTGCAGTGGTGGATGCGGGCCGGCGGCGAGTCGGTGCGCCGCGAGCTGGGCGGCCTGACGCTGGAAGACTTTCCCGAGGTGCTGCGCGAGTACCTGTCGGAGCTGCCACGGATGGTGTTCGTGGACGCGCAGGGCGGTATTCACCAGCAGCCCCCGGCCGGCGGCCCCAGCGTGCTGGTGGCCCATGCCAGCCCGCCCAAAGCGCACCGCGACTATCCCAACCCCATGTCGGCGGTGCTGTGGTTGCGCCCGCAGGACGGCCCCTTCCGGCTGCCGCCCGGCGTGACCTACTCGGTGCATGGGCATACTCCGGTGCGGGTGGTGGTGCAGCAGGCGGAGCAGGTCTACCTGGACCTGGGCGCCTACCAGACCGGCCGGCTGGCGCTGCTGCCGCTGCATGTGGAGCGGCCCCGGGGCCTGGTGGTGCTGGAAGGGGCCGGCCAGCCGGAAGCTGCCGAGCGGTTCCCCGCTTTCGGGCAGATGCTGCCGGCCGAGCTGGTGCGGGTGTAATTCCGGGCGCCGGCGCCCAGAAAGCCACAGCTCAGGAAGGCAGGGCAAGAGCAAAGCAGGTAGGTGGCCAAAATCTGGCCTGCCTGGCCTGCTTCCGCGTATCTCTCAGGCCGCCCAGGGCGAGTCCTGAGAGCGGCCGGGTCTTACTTCAGCGCCTGCATGCTGGCCTTGCCGGCGGCGCCCAGCACCTGCAGCTTGTGGGCCACGATTTCGCTCATCACGTCACGGGCCGGGCCCATCCACTTGCGGGGGTCGAATTCCTTGGGGTTGGCCTGGAAGGCTTCGCGCACGCCCACGCTGGCGGCCAGCCGCAGGTCGGTGTCCACGTTCACCTTGGCAATGCCGTGCTGCACGGCGCGGGTCAGGTCCTCGTCGGCGATGCCGGCCGCGTCGCCGATTTCGCCGCCGGCGGCGCGGAAGCGGTCGGTGATTTCCTTGGGCACGCCGCTGGAACCGTGGGCCACCAGCGGAATGGTGGTCATGCCGGCGATCTTCTCGATGCGGTCGTGGTCGATAAAGGGCCGGCCCTTGCCCTTGTAGGCGCCGTGCGAGGTGCCGATGGCAATGGCGAGGTAATCCACGCCGGTGTCTTCAATGAACTTGACGGCTTCGTCAGGGTTGGTCAGGAAGGCGTCCTTCTCGTCCACCACCACGTGTTCCTCGATACCGCCCAGGCGGCCCAGCTCGGCTTCCACACTGATGCCCATGGCGTGGGCGGCTTCCACCACACGCTTAGTTTCGCGCACGTTGTCGGCAAATTCGTGGTGCGAAGCGTCGATCATCACCGAGGTAAAGCCCATGCTGATGGCCTTGAGGGCCGACTCGTAGCTGGAGCCGTGGTCCAGGTGCAGCGCGACGGGAATGGTGGCGCGGCGGGCCATATCAATCACGATGTTGGCGAGGTCCTGGCCGCCGTACTTGATGGCGCCTTCGGACATCTGCACCATCACGGGCGCTTCGAGCTTCTCGGCGGTGTGGATGATCGCCTGAGTACTCTCCATGTTGTTGGTGTTGAAGGCGGGAACGCCGTACTTGCCCTCGCGGGCGGGAACCAGAATTTCTTTGCCGGTAACGAGCATAAGTCTCCTCCTGTCGCAGCTGGTGTGCGCTGAATTGGGTGTGCGGTCCTACTCTACACTAAGGCGCGGCGCAGCGTGCAGAAGAAAAGCGGGCAGCGGTTTTTCCTCCGCTGTCCGCCCTGCCTGCTGATGGCCCTCTGCCCAAGGGGCCAGGAAGGCTCAGAGGCTCTGCACCCAGGCGTGGATGTTGGCGATGTCCTGGTCGCTGACCTGACTGTCGCTGAAGCGCGGCATGGTGGGCGACAGCTCGCGGCCGTCGGGGGTCTTGCCCTCGCGCAGGGTCTGGGTAAAGCCGGCCAGGTCCCAGCCGCTGGCGTGCGCGTTCATGGCCGGGCCAATGGCGCCCTGGCCTTCGGGGCCGTGGCAGCCGCCACAGGTGCTGCTGAAGAACTGCTTGCCGGCTGCCGCGTCACCGGCGGCGTTGCCGGCGTCAGCCGTCGCGCCGGCCGCTGCGGCGTCACCGCTCTGGCCTTCGCTGCTGGCCGCCGCGCCCGAAGCGTCGGTGGCTGCGCCGGAATCGCCGGCCGCAGCGGTCGTGTCCCCGGAAGCGGTGGTATCGCCAGCGTCGCCGCCGGCAGTGGTGGCCGGATCACCGACGGTGGGGGCCGATTCCTGGTTGGCGTTGGTGGCGCTGTCGGTCTGGCCTCCCTGGCTGCCCTGGCTCACGCCCGCCGTTTCGGGGGTGTTGCCTTTCTGGGCGGCCTCGTTCACACTGGCGTCCGCCGTGACCGCCGCGCCGTCGCTGCCCGAGGTCGGAACCTTGGCAGAGGGTGCGCCCGCGTTGGCCACGATCAGCAGGGCAATTCCCAGAACCAGGCCGAGAAGGATACCGGCGAGCCAGGACATCACATTGCCCTGAGTCATGCGTGCTTTGAGACTCGTCATACTGCCTAGAATAGCGCGCCTACCGAGCGGTTGGGAGGGTTAAATCACCCCTGAAGATGCCTTTATCCGCCGCCTGTGGCTGGGGCACCCTCCGCGTCTTCCGGCCACCACTGGTACTGCACCAGATCAAGCCGCCCGGAGCTGTCGAAAGTCACGCCGTCGTTGATCAAGAGGGCCAGCTGAAGGTCGCCCAGCCCGATCCGGCCGGTGCTGATGCGGCCCTGCGAATTCACCACCCGTTGCCAGGGCAGCTGATGGTCGCTGCTTTGCAGGCCGTTCATGATATAGCCCACCTGCCGCGCCGCGCCCGGCTGCCCGGCCAGCAGCGCCAGCTGGCCGTAGGTCATTACCCGGCCCCTGGGAATGCGGGCCACCAGGGCCAGGACACGCTCGCGGAACTGCGGACTTTGAGCCATACCCCGACTGTAGCGCGGCCAGGGCTGCTCCCCCGCCTCAGCTCAGTTTGGCTTTGAATTCCTGATAGCCGAAGGCCTTGACCCGCTCGTAGCGCCCATCCGCATGCAGAATGCCGATATCGGGGTGTTTGACGCCGTTGAAGAAGGTCGTCTTGACCATGGTGTAGTGAATCATGTCGTCGAACACGACCCGGTCACCCACCTTCAGCCGCTGCGGGAAGACATACTCACCTACCACGTCGCCGGCCAGACAGGTGGTGCCGCCGATGATATAGCGGTGCCCCACCGTTTCAGTCTCGGCCTCGCGGTGTTCGTCGTCGGGCGGGTCGCCGGCCCCCAGAATGCGGGGGCGGTAAGGCATTTCCAGCACGTCGGGCATGTGCGCCGAGACGGAAACGTCCAGCAGCGCGGCGTCCTTGACGTTATGCACCACGTCCAGCACGCTTGAGACCAGCCAGCCGGTCTGCCAGCCGAAGGCGCTGCCGGGTTCCAGAATCACGTGAACATTCCACTTTTCGCGGAAGGCGCGCACCACCCGGATCAGGCGCTCGATGTCGTATCCCTCACGGGTCATCAGGTGCCCGCCGCCGAAATTGACCCAGGTCAGCTGCTCCGAGGCCAGGATGTCGCCGAACTTTTCTTCCAGCACTTCCAGGGTGCGCTCCAGGGTGTCGGAATCCTTCTCGCAGAGGGTATGAAAGTGCAGGCCGTTGATGCCTTCCGGGAGAGTGTCCGGGAACTCACGGCGGGTGATGCCCAGGCGCGAGAACGGCCCGGCGGGGTTGTAGAGGTCGGTTTCCACCTCGGCGTATTCGGGGTTGACCCGTAGGCCGGCGTGAATGGTGCGGCCCCCTCCCCCGCGGGCAGCTTCCACCTGCGGCCGGAAGCGCTCCCACTGCGACAACGAGTTGAACACGATGTGGTCCGAGCGGCGCAGGATTTCCGGGAAGTCCTCGTCCGAGTAGGCCGGCGCGTAAGTGTGGACTTCGCCCTGCATCTCCTCGTCGGCCAGAATCACCTCGTTCAGGCTGCTGGCGGTGGCTCCGGTGATGCCGTACTCGCGCAGGACGGGAAACGTGGACCACATCGAAAAGCCCTTGAAGGCCACGATAATCTGCGCGCCGCTTTGCTGCTGCACATATGAAATCAGGGCCAGATTGCGCCGCAGCCGGGTTTCATCCAGCACGAAGGCGGGGCTGGGAATCTCCTGCCAGTTCACCCTCTGCGGGTCGGTCACTTCGGGCAGCTGGAGGCCTGCGGGCAGCTCGGTCATGCGCCCAGAGTACCGTGCAGGGAGTTTTTGCGCTGTGACCCAGGCAAGCCCCCCACCCGCCCGTCTACCGGAAGACCAGTCCGCCGGCTTCGCTGCCGCGCAGTTCCGGCACGCAGCTGCTGACGCCCAACTCGGCGCAGAAAGCCACGTCCAGCGCCAGGTCGGCAAAAGCCAGATCGGTGTCGCCCATGCCCAGCAGGCGCTGGCCGTGTGCGCTGGCCTGCAGCGCGGCAGCCGGGTCCGGCCAGCGGTCCAGCAGCGCCAGCGCCATCTGCGCCGAGTCGTTGGGCAGAAAAGTGCCTGCCGGCGCAGCCGCCAGCAGCCCGCGCACCAGCACGCCGGCGGTGTAGCAGTCGTCCAGGCTGACCTGGGCATCGGTGCCGGAACAGACGATGGTGATGTCGCCCTCCCGTGCCAGCGCCCGGGCCGCGGCTGCCGGCGCGTTGCGCAGGCAGGCCAGCAGGATGTGGTCGGCGGCCTGCGCGGCGGTGTGGGCGGCGGCGGTGCCGTTGGTGGTGTTCATGACCAGGGTGTGCCCGGCCCAGCTGCCGGCCTGCGCGTCCAGTGGGCTGTTGCCCAGGTCGAAGCCCTCCAGCCGGATGCCGCCCCGCTCACCGGCCAGCAGCGTCCGGGTGCCGGAAGCGGGGTGCTGCCGGCGGGCAAAGGCCAGCTCGGGGCTGGGCGCAAAGACCACCGCGTCGGCACCGTGTTCCAGAAAAGTGGTGGCGGTGGTGGTGGCCCGTAGCACGTCGATCACCAGCGCGGTGCCGCCTGCGGCCCCGGCCGGGTGCAGCCCCGGCAGCAGGTCCACGCTGAGGCGGCGGCTCATGCCTGCTCGGCCAGTGCCGCCTGGAAAGCCTGCACGCCGGCGGCGGCGCCCCCGGCGGCCCCGAAAATGGCACTGCCGGCCACCAGATTGGTCGCGCCGGCCTCGACCAGCTCGCGGGCGTTGGCGGCCGTCACGCCGCCGTCCACCTGCAACTCCGCCGCCGAGCCGATCTCGTCCAGCCAGCGGCGCACCGTGCGTACCCGTTCCACGCTGGAGCCGATGAATTTCTGCCCGCCGAAGCCGGGATTCACGCTCATCACCAGCACCAGGTCCACGTCGGCCAGCACCGGCCGGATCATCTCCAGCGGGGTGCCGGGATTCAGGGTGACGCCTGCCCGCTTGCCCAGCTCGCGAATCTGGCCCACTGCCCGGTGAATGTGCCGGGTGCTTTCCACCTGCACCGTCATGCCGTCGGCGCCGGCCTCGGCAAAGTCGTGCAGGAAGCGTTCCGGCTGCTCGATCATCAGGTGAACGTCCATATACAGGTCCGAAGCCCGGCGGGCCGCCGCCAGAATTGGCAGGCCGAAGGAAATGTTGGGCACGAACTGCCCGTCCATCACGTCCACGTGCGCCCAGGGCACACCGGCATTTTTCAGGGTGGCGAGTTCCTCGCCCAGCCGCGTGAAGTCGCAGGCCAGCAGGCTGGGCGAGAGGATGACAGGGGGGCGGGCAGCAGCGTCGGTCACGTTTCCGATGTTAGCGCGGGCGCTTCCTTTCTGGTCTGAAGGCCGGGCAAAGGCTAGGCCAGGAAAAGAGGCGCCCGCAAATGGGACAAGCAGCTCAGCGCGGCAGGCGGCTTTCGCCCATCAGGAACTGGTCGATGGCGCGCGCGGCCTGCCGGCCTTCCCGGATGGCCCACACGATCAGCGAGGCGCCGCGCCGGATGTCGCCGGCCGCGAACACGCCGGGCGTGCTGGTCAGGTAGCCGCTGACCTCATCGTCGCCGGCCTGGGCGTTGCCGCGCAGGTCCTGCGCCACTCCGAAGGCTTCCAGCAGGTGCGTCACCGGGCGGTCGAACCCGATCGCCAGCAGCACCAGATCGGCCGGGTACATTCGCTCGGTGCCGGGCACTTCCACCAGTTGCCCCTGTTGCAGGTCGGCCTGCACAGTCCGCACCCCGGTCACCCGGCCGCCCTCGCCCACGAATTCCTTGGGCACGGTGGCAAAGGCGCGCTCGCCGCCTTCCTCATGGCTGCTGCTGAAGGCCACTGTCATCGGCATGTCGGGCCAGGTGAGCAGCGGGTCCTGTCCGGGGAGCTCGGGCCGGCGGATGAACTGCGTCACGCCGGCTGCGCCCTGGCGGTGGCTGGTGCCGATACAGTCGCTGCCGGTGTCGCCCCCACCGATCACCACCACCTGCTTGCCCTGCGCCGAGGGTGCGCCGGCCACCGCGTCGCCGGCCACGCTGCGGTTGTGGGCAGTCAGGAATTCCATCGCGTGATGAATGCCGCTCAGGTCACGGCCCGGAATCTCCATCTCGCGGGGGTTCTCGGCGCCGCCGGCCAGCAGCACCGCGTCGAATTGTTCTTGCAGTTCAGCGGACGTCACCACGTCGCTGCTGAGGTCCACCACGCCGCCGCTGCGGTAGCGCTCAGAAGCCTCACGCTCTCCCACCACCACGCCGGGCCGGAAGACGACGCCCTCCGCTTCCATCTGGCTGATGCGGCGGTCAATGTGGTGCTTTTCCATCTTGAAATCGGGAATACCGTAGCGCAGCAGTCCACCAATGCGGTCGTTCTTCTCGAACACCGTCACGCTGTGGCCGGCGCGGGCCAGTTGCTGCGCGGCGGCCAGGCCGGCAGGACCGCTGCCCACCACCGCCACCGTGCGGCCGGTCTGCTGCTCGGGCGGCTCGGGGCGCACCCAGCCTTCCTGCCAGCCGCGCTCAATAATTGCCAGCTCGATGGACTTGATGCCCACCGGGTCGTCGGCGATGTTCAGTACGCAGGCCGACTCACAGGGCGCCGGGCAGGCCCGGCCGGTGAATTCGGGAAAATTGTTAGTGCTGTGCAGGTTTTCCAGCGCCTCGCGCCAGTCGTCCTGATACACCAGATTGTTGAAGTCGGGGATGATGTTGTGAACCGGGCAGCCGCTGTTGCAAAAGGGAATACCGCAGTCCATGCAGCGCACCGCCTGCAGCTGGGCTTCCTGCGCCGTCAGCGGGCGGATAAATTCCTTGCTGTAGGCGACGCGTTCCCCGGCCGGAGCATAGTGCTCAGGAACCCGGCCCTGTTCCAGAAATCCAGTGATCTTGCTCATGGTTTACCTCTTGCTCCTGTCCTCCCGGTGGGCGGGTGGGCAGCGGTGCCCTCTGGGGGTCAGCTGCCCTGTTCTGCCATTTTCCGGTGGTGTTGCCCCGGCGGGTGCGCCGGTGTCTGTCTGATGCTGAAGTGCTGAGAACTGGCTTACTTTGCTTGCCCTACTTCACCGCTCTTACTTCACCAGGGTGCCCTGGCCGCCGTGTTCGGCGGGGCCGGTCTGCATGCTGACGGTGTCGGCACTCTGCACGCTGCCGGCCGGAGCGGGCGTTTCGCTGCTGGTGGCCGTGCCGGCGGGGTGTTCGCTCAGGGCGCGGGCATATTCGTGCGGCATCACCTTGACGAAGCGCTGGCGGGCGGTGTCCCAGTCGGCCAGCAGCTCGGCGGCGCGGGGCGAACCGGTCAGCTGGCGGTGCTGCTCGATCAACGTGCGCAGCAGCGTTTCGTCGGCCTGGCCTTGATGCAGGGCCTGCGCCGGCACTGTGCGCAGCTGTTCGCTGGCCGGCAGCACCAGCTGGAGCGCCACCATGCTGGGGTTGCAGCGCTCGGCAAAGCGGCTGTCCTCGTCGTAGACGTAGGCCACGCCGCCGCTCATGCCGGCCGCAAAGTTGCGTCCGGTGCGGCCCAGCACCGCCACGGTGCCGCCGGTCATGTACTCGCAGCCGTGGTCGCCCACGCCTTCCACAACCGTCGAGGCCCCGCTCAGCCGCACGGCGAAGCGTTCGCCGGCGACCCCACGGAAATAGGCTTCGCCGCTGGTGGCACCGTACAGCACGGTGTTGCCCACGATGATGTTCTGCTCGGAGGGGCTGCGCAGGGCCAGCGGCGGCCGCACGATGATCCGCCCACCGCTGAGGCCCTTGCCCACAAAGTCGTTGGCGTCGCCGATCAGGTCGAAAGTCATGCCGGACGCCAGAAAGCCGCTGAAGCTCTGGCCGCCGGTGCCTTCTAGCTCCAGGTGAATGGTGCCGTCGGGCAGGCCCATCGGATTGTGGCGCACCACTTCGCCCGAAAGCATCACGCCCACGCTGCGGTTCACGTTGCGCACCTGCTGGGTAAAATGCACCGGCTCGCCGCGCAGGATGGCCGGCTGGCACTTGCGAATCAGCTCGAGGTCCAGTGCCACGGCCAGGCCATGGTCCTGGCCGTGGCACTGTGGCGGCCCAGCTGTCCGGGCACCTCGGCGCGGTAAAAGATCCGGCTGAAATCCAGGCCCTGCGCTTTCCAGTGGTCCACGCCGGCACGGGTGTCCAGCAGGTCGCTGCGGCCGATCAGGTCGTCCAGCCGAGCGTAACCCAGCTCGGCCAGCAGCTCGCGCACTTCCTCGGCCACGAAGAAGAAGTAGTTCACCACGTGCTCCGGCTTGCCGGTAAAGCGCTGACGCAGCACCGGGTCCTGGGTCGCCACGCCCACCGGGCAGGTGTTGAGGTGACACTTGCGCATCATGATGCAGCCCTCGGCCACCAGCGGCGCCGTGGCAAAGCCGTATTCGTCGGCGCCCAGCATCGCGGCGATCACCACGTCGCGCCCCGTTTTCATCTGGCCGTCGGTCTGCAGGCGCACCCGGTCACGCAGGCCGTTGAGCACCAGCGTCTGCTGGGTTTCGGCCAGGCCCAGTTCCCAGGGGGTCCCGGTGTTCTTGATGGAGCCCAGCGGCGAGGCGCCGGTGCCGCCGTCATAGCCCGAGACCACGATGTGGTCGGCCTTGGCCTTGGCGACCCCGGCCGCCACGGTGCCCACGCCCACTTCCGAGACCAGCTTCACCGAGATATCGGCCTGCGGGTTGACATTTTTCATGTCGTGAATCAGCTGCGCGAGGTCCTCAATCGAGTAGATGTCGTGGTGCGGGGGCGGCGAAATCAGGCCCACGCCCGGCACGCTGTGGCGCAGGTAGCCGATGTACTCGCTCACCTTGCCGCCGGGCAATTGTCCGCCTTCGCCGGGCTTGGCGCCCTGGGCCATCTTCAGCTGAATCTGCTCGGCGCTGACCAGGTAGCCGGCCGTGACCCCGAAGCGCCCCGAAGCAATCTGCTTGATCTTGGAGCGCAGCGAGTCGCCGGCTTCCAGCGGGTAGTCGCTTTCGACCTGCTCGGCACCGATCACGCTGGCCAGGGTCTCGCCCTCGCCCAACGTCTTGCCGCGCATTTCGCGCAGGTAACGGGCCGGATCCTCACCGCCCTCGCCGGTGTTGCTCTTACCGCCGATGCGGTTCATGGCGACGGCCAGCGCCGCGTGCGCTTCGGTCGAGATGCTGCCCAGGCTCATGGCCCCGGTGGCAAAGCGCTTGACGATTTCGGAGGCTGGCTCCACCTCGTCCAGCGGGATGGAGGCCCGGTCGCTGCGCAGTTCAAACAGGCCACGCAGGGTCATCAGGTTGCGGCTCTGGTCGTTGATTTCCCTGGCGTATTCGCGGTAGCTGCTGTATTCGCCGCTGCGCACGCCACGCTGCAGTTTGGCAACAGCGTCCGGGCTCCACAGGTGCGCCTCGCCGCGCACCCGCCAGGCATACTCGCCGCCCGGGTCCAGCAGGTGCTCCAGCTCCTGCTCGTCGCTGAAGGCACGGGCATGAATCCGCAGCGCCTCCTCGGCCACGTCTTCCAGTCCGATGCCGCCCACCCGGCTGGCGGTGCCGTAAAAGTACTTGTTCACAAAGTCTTCTTGCAGGCCCAGCGCCTCGAACAGCCCTGCGCCGCAGTAGGAGCGGAAGGTGCTGACGCCCATCTTGGACATGATCTTGCTCAGGCCCTTGCCGATGGCCTTGACATAGTTCTGGATGGCTTTTTTGGGGGTGAGGCCTTCCACGCTCTCCAGGCCCGGCACCACTTCCTGCCCGCGGGCCAGTACCGCCACAGTTTCCAGCGCCAGATAGGGGTGAATGGCTTCGGCGCCGTAACCGGCCAGCGCCGCAAAGTGATGCACCTCGCGAGCGTCGCCGGTTTCCACCACCAGGCCCACTTTCATGCGCAGGCCGCGGCCGATCAGGTGATTGTGCACGCTGCTCAGGGCCAGCAGGGCGGGAATCGGGGCGCGGTCACGGCCCACCCGCTTGTCGGTCAGGATGATGATGTTGTGGCCACTTTCCACCGCGTCGGCGGCCCAGGCGTTGATGGTCGCCAGTTTGGCCTCCACGCCACGCGAGCCCCAGAACGCCGGGTAGGTGATGTCCAGCTCGAAAGCGCGGAACTTGCCGCGGGTGTGCTGCTCGATAGAGCGCAGCCGGGCGATGTCGTCGAAATCCAGAATCGGCTGGCTGACTTCCAGACACATTGGCGGGTTGACCGAGTTGATGTCCAGCAGGTCAGGGCGCGGGCCCACATACGAGAGCAGGCTCATGACCACCGACTCGCGGATCGGGTCAATCGGCGGGTTGGTCACCTGCGCGAACAGCTGCTTGAAGTACGAGTACAGCGACTTGTTGCGCTTGGACAGCACCGCCAGCGGCGAGTCGTTGCCCATGCTGCCCAGGCCCTCTTCGCCTTTTTCCGCCATCGGGCCCATCAGGAACTTCAGGTCTTCTTGGCTATAGCCAAAGGCCTGCTGCCGGCGAATCAGCGGCTCGTCGAAGTGGTCCACGTCGCCGGTCACGTCCGAATCGTCCAGCCGGAAACGGGTGTTCTGCACCCACTGGCGGTACGGCTTGGTCAGCGCGAACTGGGACTTGAGTTCGTCGTCCTGAATAATCCGGCCCTGCTCGAAGTCAATCAGGAACATCCGGCCCGGCTGCAGCCGCCACTTGCGCACCACGTCCTGATCGGGAATCGGCAGCGCGCCGGTTTCGGAAGCCAGTACCACCAGGCCGTCCTTGGTTTCCAGGTAGCGAGCGGGGCGCAGGCCGTTGCGGTCCAGGGTGGCGCCCACCTGCCGGCCGTTGGTAAAGACCATCGCCGCCGGGCCGTCCCAGGGCTCCATCATGGCCGCGTGATACTCGTAAAAGGCGCGCCGGTCGTCACCGATGGTCCGGTCACCCTCCCAGGCTTCCGGGATCATCATCATGGCGGCCTGCGCCATCGGGTAGCCGCTGAGGGTCAGCAGTTCCAGCACGTTGTCGAAGGTGGCGGTATCCGACTCGCCCTCGAACGAGATGGGAAACAGCTTTTTCAGGTCGTCACCCAGCACTGGGCTTTGCAGCACGCTCTCGCGGGCCCGCATCCAGTTGAAGTTGCCCTTGACGGTGTTGATTTCGCCGTTGTGGGCCACCATCCGGTAGGGGTGCGCCAGCCGCCACTCGGGAAAGGTGTTGGTGGAAAACCGCTGGTGCACGATTGCCAGCGCCGAGGTCAGCTCGGGGCGTTGCAGGTCCAGGTAGTATTCGCCCACCTGATCGGCCAGCAAGAGGCCCTTATAGATCACCGTGCGGCACGACATGCTGGGCACGTAGTATTCGCGGCCGTGGCGGAAATTCAGGCTCAGGATGGCGTTGCTGGCGCGGCGGCGAATCACGTACAGCTTGCGCTCCAGTGCGTCGGGCACCAGGGTGTCGGGGCCGGCTCCGATAAATACCTGCCGAATCACCGGCTCCTTGTCGCGCACCGCTGGGCTCATCGGCATGTCGTGGTTAATGGGCACGTCGCGCCAGCCCAGCACCACCTGTCCCTCGGCCTCGATAGCGCGTTCCATCTCCTGCTCACAGGCACGCCGGGCGGCGATTTCCTTGGGCAGGAAAATCATGCCCACGCCGTAGTCGCCCTCAGCCGGCAGGTCCACGCCCTGCTGGGCCATTTCGGCACGGTAAAAGGCATCGGGAATCTGAATCAGGATGCCGGCGCCGTCCCCCATCAGGGCGTCGGCCCCGACTGCGCCGCGGTGGTCCAGGTTTTTCAGGATCAGCAGGGCCTGGGAAACGATGTCGTGTGACCGGCGGCCGTGCATCTGCGCCACCATGCCCACGCCGCAGGCGTCGTGCTCGCGCCCACTGTACAGGCCCTGGGCGCGCGCCTGCGCCGGCTGGGAAAACTGCTGCTGGTCCGGTGATGGAAAAGGCTGGGTCATGACGGGCCTCCTGCGGAAGTCGTGAAATTGGGAGTGATGGAGTGGTGTGAAATTCGGGAGATGGTTGTCTGGCTGCGGCCGTCACAGATACAGAAAATGTGAGAAACCGGAGCTTGTGGGTATAAGTATTCAGAAAAAAGCGCCAGTGTCCGGGTGGCTGCAAGAGGACAAACAGCAGGGGTTCCGATGCGGTAGGTGCCCAAAAAGGCGCTGCCCGGATGAGCGCAGAACTGCCTGGAAACGTCGGTAGGGGAGATTTAATATACAGGCATCTTTAATCTTTTTCTAGTATAAAGTTACCCAGCCAAGAACACTGCGTTCGGTTTAGCGTGCCCTGCTTAAGCAGTTGTGTACTGCCTGGGTACTTCCTCCTTACGCCTGTAGGGCGGCCCGGCTTATGCAGTGCGAATAGAGTGGCTGAAATCGGGGGAAAGCGAGGCTTTGACCAGGGTGCGGTTCCTGGCCGGCTGGCGCAACAGGTTTATGATGGGCGCAACATCCATTTTTCCAGCCGAACATTCCAGGCGCTCCCCCCGTGTCTCCCGCCGCTGTTCACTTTTCCTGCCTACTTTTTTGCCAAGGAGCCAGACCATGACCGATTCCGCACCCAAGCGCCCCGCCCTGCAAGACTGGCAGGCGCTCGCCACCAAGGACCTGCGCGGCGAAAGCCCCGAGAAACTGAACCGGCTGACTGCCGAAGGGCTGACCCTCAAGCCGCTGTATACCGCTGCCGACGTAGAAGGCCTGGAAACCGATACTCTGCCGGGTTTCTCGCCGTTTACCCGTGGGCCCCGCGCCACCATGTACGCGGCCCGGCCCTGGACCATCAGGCAATACGCCGGCTTTTCCACCGCCGAGGAGTCCAACGCCTTTTACCGCCGCAACCTGGCCGCCGGACAAAAGGGCCTCAGCGTGGCTTTTGACCTCGCTACCCACCGCGGCTACGACTCGGACCACCCCCGCGTGGTGGGCGACGTGGGCAAGGCCGGCGTGGCGATCGATTCGGTAGAGGACATGAAAATCCTCTTCGACGGTATTCCGCTGGACCAGATGTCGGTTTCCATGACCATGAACGGCGCGGTGCTGCCGGTGCTGGCCGGCTTCATCGTGGCCGGCGAGGAACAGGGGGTGCCCAGAAGCCAGCTTTCGGGCACTATCCAGAACGACATCCTCAAGGAATTCATGGTGCGCAACACTTATATCTACCCGCCGGAGCCGTCCATGCGCATCATTGCCGACATCATCGCCTACACCGCCAGCGAGATGCCGCGCTTTAATTCCATCTCCATTTCGGGCTACCACCTGCAGGAAGCCGGCGCCAACGCTGCGCTGGAGCTGGCCTATACCCTCTCCGACGGGCTGGAGTACGTCAAGGCGGCGCTGCAAAGTGGGCTGGACGTGGACGCTTTTGCGCCGCGCCTGAGCTTCTTTTTTGCTATCGGCATGAACTTCTACACCGAAGTCGCCAAGTTGCGTGCCGCCCGGCTGCTGTGGGACGAGATCATGAGCCAGTTTGAGCCCAAAAACCCTCAGAGCCGGATGCTGCGTACCCACTGCCAGACCTCCGGCTGGTCACTGACCGAGCAGGATCCCTACAACAACGTGGTGCGCACGGCGGTCGAGGCGATGGCGGCGGTGTTCGGCGGCACCCAGAGCCTGCACACCAACGCTTTTGATGAGGCAATCGGCCTGCCCACCGACTTCAGCGCCCGGATTGCCCGCAATACCCAGCTGATCATTCAAGAAGAAACTGGCGTGACCGACGTGGTGGACCCCTGGGGCGGCAGCTACCTGATGGAGCGCCTGACCCACGATCTGGCTGACAAAGCCCGCGAGCTGATGCGCGAGGTGGAGGAGCTGGGCGGCATGGCCAAAGCCATCGAGCAGGGCATTCCCAAGCTGCGAATCGAGGAATCGGCGGCGCGCAAGCAGGCCCGGATCGACCGCGGACAGGACGTGATCGTGGGCGTCAACAAGTACCGCCTGGACCGAGACGACAGCGCCTACGAGGTCCTGGACATCGACAACGCGGTGGTGCGCGATTCGCAGATTGCCCGCCTGCAGAAGCTCAAGGCTGAGCGCGATTCGGCGCGGGTGGAGGAAACCCTCAGTGCCCTGCGTGAAGCGGCCCGCAGCGGCGAGGGCAACCTGCTGGCCCTCAGCGTGGAAGCGATGCGGGCGCGGGCCACCCTGGGCGAGGTGTCGAGTGCCCTGGAAGACGTGTGGGGCCGTCACCAGGCAGAAGTGCAGACCCTCAGCGGCGTGTACGCGCAGGGCTACGAGGGGGTGGACGAATTCAGCGAACTGCAGGCGGAAATCAGTGCTTTCGCTGAGGCAGAAGGCCGCCGCCCACGCATCCTGGTGGCCAAAATGGGCCAGGACGGCCACGACCGGGGCGCCAAAGTGATTGCTACCGGCTTTGCCGACCTGGGCTTCGATGTGGACGTGTCTCCCCTGTTTCAGACTCCCGAGGAAGCCGCGCGGCAGGCCATTGAGAACGACGTATACATCGTGGGTGTGAGCAGCCAGGCGGCCGGGCACAAGACCCTGATTCCGCAGCTGATTGCGGCGCTGAAGGCGGAAGGCGCCGGCGACATTCTGGTGATCGCCGGCGGCGTGATTCCGCAGCAGGACTACCAAGCACTGTATGACGCGGGTGTGGTGGGTATCTTCGGCCCTGGCACCCCGATTCTCAGCGCAGCGCGGGATACCCTGCGGCTGCTGACCGCCCGGCAGACCCAGCCGGCCTGAGCGGCTCTGGAGGCGGCCTGGCAGGACAGTGGCTTAGCTGCTGCCGCTGCCCCGCCGCTAGGCCTTAGGCGTGGGCTGCTGCGCCTTGATCGCCCTGGCCCACCACGTAGAACGTTTCCTCGGTGATGCGTTCGGGGAACTTGCGGATAAAGTCCACGCTGCTCAGTGCCTGGGTGCGGTGGCAGCCGATGGCCTTCAGCTTGCGGGTCACGAAGCGGCTCACGTCGCGCCTCAGGTTGGCCGGCAGCCAGGCAGGCAGCAGCGAATCGTCCTCGGGGGCGCTGGTGCCGGCGTAGTACCACAGGGCAGGCCGCTCGCCTTCCGGCAGGCTGTCCCAGGCCGCTTTGACCGCCTGGTGGGTGGTGGTGTGGTCGGGGTGGCCGTTGGAGCCGTTGGGCGGGAAAGTCAGCACGATTTCCGGCTGGTAGCGCTCAATGGCCTCGCGGGCCACCTCGGTCAGCTCGGCCAGGTCACAGCTCTTCAGTTCCCGGTCGGGGTAACTGTGCTGCTCGTGCACGGTGATGTCCAGCACGTCCAGGCAGGCGCTCAGCTCCACCTCGCGCATCTCGGCCAGCTGCTCGGGCGTGTCGCACAGGCCCAGGTTGCGCCCGGCGTTGCCCCGGGTCAGGGTGACCAGGCCGCAGCTGTGCCCCGCCTCCTCGAATTCCATGATGGTGCCGCCCGCGCCATACACCTCGTCGTCGGGGTGCGGCACGATCAACAGCAGTTTCAGGCGGGGGGTGTCGGTGTGTTCGGCAGTCATGCGGCCCAGCATAGGGCAGCCGGCCGGGGCGCACCGTGGCTCACGGCATGACCGGTTTGCTGGCTGCGCCGCCTAACGTGTTCAGGCTGCGGCTAGACTGACTCCCGTGCTGCTCTCCATAGACTGGGATGCCTATTCCGGCACCCGCGAGCTGGTGTTCGACGCGCCCATCTGGGGCACGGCCGACCGGGACGCTGACCGGCTGGAGCGCTGGCGTGAGCGGGCCCGGAAGCGCAGCCAGCAGCGTGGCGGCTCCGGCGCCGGCTGGGACGCCCTGGCCGACGATTTCCCGCTGTACCCTGGCTGGGAAGCTCTGGCACGGTACGCGGGCCTGCCGGCTTTCGTGACCCTCTCGCACGCCGATATCTGGCCTTTGCTGGAGCGCTTTGGGCCGGGGCAGGAGGTGCTGAATATAGACAGCCACCATGACCTGACTTCCTTCAGCGGCGACGGCATCCGCCTGCGCCCCGGCAACTGGGCCGGGCTGGCACTGGGGGCCGGGCTGGCCGCGCACTATGAATGCCGCTATCCCCTCTGGCACGCGGAGTTGCCGGTGGCCGAGGGCTTTGACCTGGCCCGCACCCGCGCTGAGCTGGAACCGCTGCTGCCCGCCGAGGCGCTGGCGCGGGTGAAGCTGACCCGCTCGGCCGCGCTGCCAGACCCCGCCGAAGTCACCGCGCTGGTACTGGTGCAGTCGCCGGCCTGGACCAACCCGGCCCATGACCGGGAGTTCTGGGAACTGGCCGGGACGCTGGGGGCCGAAACGCTCGTCTCGCCGCTGCGGCGGGCCTGAAAGCTCAGAGGCCCAGCAGGCCCCGGTACCACGCCACCAGGTGATTGCCCCATAGCATGGCGACCACGGCACCAATGGCCAGGTAAGGGCCGAACTTCAGGCGGTTTTCGGACTTCAGCGCCATTTGCAGTAGCCCCAGGATGGCCCCTGCAAAGATCGCCACGCCGATGCTGACCAGCACGCCGCTCACGCCTAGGAAAGCGCCGATCACGCCGGCCAGCTTCACGTCCCCGAAGCCCATCGCACTGGGGTCGAAAGGGGCGTCTTCCTCGGCCTCCGTTTCGCCGCTCTGCTTCTGAACGAAGGCGTACTGAATCCACCAGTACAGCCCGGCAATCAGCGCCGCTGCACCTGCGCCCTGGAGCGCCCCATTGACCATGCCCAGCGGGTCGCGCCCGAAGTTCGCCCCCAGTGCCAGGCTGAGCAGCGCCCCACCCAGGGTCAGCAGTTCCGGCACACGTACCACCCGCCGCGCCGCCGCATTGACTGCCGCCGAGAGCAGCGCCGCGCCCAGGCCCCACAGCGGCCCGGCCCAGGCCCCGACCAGCAGCGCCAGCGCAATCTGCTGGTGCCCGATCGGTGCATCCGGATACTGCCGCTCGCGGAAGCGCCGCAGCACCCACGACCCGATCAGGTCAATGGTCATCAGCAGCCCGGCGCCGGTGAGCGCCCCGGCCAGCGCTTCGGGCAGCGCTTTGGGCAGGGTCGGCAGGCCGCCTCCTGCCACTCCTGTTTCAGCCACTCCCGTCCCGGCCAGCCCCGTTCCAGCCAGCGCGGCAAAGCCCAGCCCCAGCGCCACGCCCGGCAGCGTCAGCTCGTCGGGAATGGTATAGGTATCCAGGTCAATCGCGCTGCCGGCCAGCAGGATGGTGAACAGCAGCATCAATCCCAAGGTGCCCAGTCCGTAAGCGGCCGGCGGATAGAAGTAGGCGATCAGGGCGTAGGCCACGCCCGAAATCAGCTCTATCACCGGATAGCGCGGCTTAATGGGCGCCCCGCAGTAGCGGCACTTCCCGCCCAGGCTCAGCCAGGAAAAGACCGGCACCAGGTCTTTCGGGGCCAGCGGGTGGTCACAGTTGGGGCAGTGGCTGGGCGGAAAGGAAATGCTCTCGCCGCGCGGCAGCCGCCAGATCAGCACGTTGGTAAAGGACCCGATCAGCAGCCCGAACACCAGGGCGATGAGCAGGATGATGGGCAGGGGCAGGAGTTCCACGGCCCGCAGTGTACGGGGCGGGCTCTCACAGATTTGCACGCCGGCCGGGGCGCCGCCGGCTTGGCGGGCCCGCCCGGATAGTTATTCGGTTTATTCAGTCCGGGACGGGCCTGCCGCGCTACGCCCGTCTGTCCACCTTCGCTGGACCTGCACGCCTGGAAACGGTAGAAAAGCGTCCAGAGCACGCTCAGGCCGGCCTGTGAAAGTTGCATAAGTATCCTGCCGGGGATAACATCGCGGGGATAAGTGGTGCTGTCTGAAGCAGCGCCCGGCTTCCCCGGAGGAAACAACCATGAAATATCTATCAGCTGTTTTGCCCCTGATGATGCTGGGGACCCTGTCCCTGAGCGCCTGCACCAAGCAGGAAACCAAGACCACCTCGACCACACAGACTACCGCCAGTCAGAGCACCACGGCCACCACCGCGCCCGCAGGCGGCGGCACCTGCATGGACAAGATCCGCAAGGACGGCCTGCGCGTGATCACCAGCCCGGACTACCCGCCTTACGAATCCACCAACGAGCAGAACCAGATCGTGGGCTTCGATGTGGACTTGGTCAACGCTCTGGCCAAGGAAATCGGCATCGAGGCTAAATTCACCGGGCAGGGCTTCGACGGCCTGATTCCTTCCCTGATCGCGAACCGCGCCGACCTGATTGCCGCGGGCCTGACCAAGACCGAGGAGCGCGCCAAGTCGGTGTCGTTCAGCGATCCTTATGAAGAAACCAAGAACGTGATCGTGGTGTCGGCCAAGGACACTGGCATCAACGGCCCCGACACCCTCAAGGGCAAGACGGTGGGCGTGCAGCTGGGCACCGTACAGGCCGACATGGCTGCCAAGATCGACGGCGCCGACGTGCGCACCTTCAACCTGTTCAGCGAAGCGCTGGCGGCCCTCAAGGCCGGTCAAATCGATTCAATGATCGTGGACGCCCCGGCTGGCGACAACTATGTCAAGGCCAACAAGGACGTGAAGCTGGCCGGTCAGATGGACGGTGGCAACAAGGCCCTGGCGACCCGCCTGGAATGCACCGACCTGGTGGCTGAACTGAACGCTGCGCTGGCGACCGTGCAGCAAAACGGCCAGATGAAGCAGATCCACGACAAGTGGTTCAACACCCAGGCGAAGTAAGCGCCCCCGGATGGATTTTCAGTTAATCGCCAACAACCTGCCTTATCTGCTTCAGGCGGCTGTTCTCACCATCGAAGTCACGGCCATCTCCTTGGTGGCCGGGACCGTTCTGGGAACCCTGCTGGCCCTGGCGCGGCTGTCCCCTATCAAGCCGCTGTCGTGGCTGGCGACCGCCTATATTGAACTGATTCGCGGCACGCCGCTGCTGGTGCAGATTTTCCTGATTTATTTCGGCCTGCCGCAGGTGACCGGTGTCAATATGGACCCGTTTCCGGCCGGGGTGCTGGCCTTCTCGCTGAACTCGGCGGCTTATGTGGCCGAGATCATGCGTTCGGGCATTCAGGGCGTGCCGCTCGGGCAGACCGAAGCGTCGCTGTCGCTGGGCTTCTCCCCGCGCGACACCATGCGCTATATCGTGCTGCCGCAGGCGTTCCGGCGGGTGCTGCCGCCGCTGGTCAACGAGGCCCTCAACCTGCTGAAGAACACTTCGCTGCTCTCCTCTATCGCCCTGGTCGAACTGACCCGCGCCGGGCAGATCGTGGCCTCGCGCACCTACAAGCCGTTCGAGATGTACCTGGCGATTGCGCTGGTGTACCTTGCCATGACGCTGGTGCTGAGCTTCCTCTCAACCCGTCTGGAGCGGCGCTGGGGCGCGGGTGAGCGCAGGTGACCACCCAGACCGTGACTGTAGAAAACGAGGTGCCCATGAGCGGTGAACCCATCATTGACGTCCGTGGCCTGAACAAGTGGTATGGAGACCATCACGTCCTGAAAGACGTGGACATGCAGGTGCAGCCGGGGCAGAAGGTCGTGATCGTGGGGCCTTCGGGCTCGGGCAAATCCACCCTGATTCGCTGCATCAACCGGCTGGAGGAATTCCAGCAGGGCGACATCGTGGTCAACGGCCACCGCCTGACCGAAGCGCACAACCTGCCACTGGTGCGCCGCGAGGTGGGGATGGTTTTCCAGAGCTTCAACCTGTTTCCCCACATGAGCGTGCTGGACAACGTGACGCTGGCGCCGCGCAAGCTGCGGGGGCTCTCGGACGTTCAGGCACGCGAGCGGGCGGCCGCGCTGCTGGAACGGGTCGGTATTGCCGAGCAGGCGGGCAAGTTTCCTCCGCAGCTCTCGGGCGGTCAGCAGCAGCGGGTGGCGATTGCCCGCGCCCTGGCGATGCAGCCGCAGGTGATGCTGTTCGACGAACCCACCTCGGCCCTCGATCCGGAAGTGGTGGGCGAGGTGCTGGACGTGATGCGCGGCCTGGCCGAAGAAGGCATGACCATGATCGTGGTGACCCACGAGATGGGCTTTGCCCGCGAGGTGGCCGACCGGGTGGTGTTCATGGACCGGGGCGAGCTGCTTGAGGACCTGCCGCCGGCCGAGTTCTTCGGGGCGCCCCGGTTGGAGCGGACCCAGAACTTCCTCAGCCGCGTGCTGAACCACTGACCTGGATTCTGCTTCCAGCGCTGCACCTTGCAAATCCGGCCGGCGCTGGGGCAGAGTGACAGCACGCACACAGCTATTCCGGCCCGGCCGGGCGGAAAGGACATTCTTATGACTTCAGCCACGCTGCCCCGGACCCAGGTCGTCAATCTGGCCCTGGGCTACCCCGCCGACTCTTTGCTGCCGCACGCCGTATTCGAGCAGGCCGCCCAGCACCGCTTCTCGCAGGGTGATCCCTACTTTCTGCAGTACGGCGACGAGTGGGGTGACCCGGGCCTGCGCCGCGAGCTCTCCGCTTTTCTGACCCGGCACTACGGCTTTGAGGTGCCGGCAGAGGAACTGATGATTGCGGCCGGCATTTCGGGCGGGCTGGATATCGCCTGCACCATGTTGGCCCGGCCCGGACAGACGATCATCGTGGAGGAAGACACTTACTACGCGGCGCCCGACGTGATGCGCAGCCACGGCCTGACGGTGATTCCGGCCCCGATGGACCATGACGGCCTGGAACCTGCGGCGCTGGAAGCCCTGGTGCAGCAGCACCGGCCCCGGCTGGTGTACACCATTCCGTCACACCACAACCCCACCGGCCTGACCCAGAGCCGCGAGCGCCGCGAGGCCCTGGTGGCCCTGGCCGAACGCTACGACTTTTACCTCGTGGCCGACGAGGTGTATCAGCTGCTCAGCTACGGGGTCACGCCACCGCCGCCTTACTCGGCGTATGTGGGCGGCGGCCGGGTGGTGTCGCTGGGCACCTTTTCCAAGATTCTGGCGCCGGGCCTGCGGGTGGGCTGGATTCATGCCCGCCGCGACCTGCTGGAGCATCTGGTGACCAACCCCACCTTGCAGAGCGCCGGGGGCACCAACCCTATCGGCTCCTCGCTGGTGCGCTCGGTGCTGGAACTGGGCCTGCTGGACCGTTACCTGGGCGACATCGTGGACACGTTCGGTGCCCGCGCCGCTGCCATGGCCGAGAGCCTACGGGCCCCGGCTTTTGCCGAGTGCGAATTTCAGGAGCCGCACGGCGGGTATTTCCTGTGGCTGCGGCTGCCGGCCGGCATGACGGCGGAGGCACTGGGGCCGCTGGCCCGCGAACGCGGGGTCGTCTTCAAGCCGGGCGACATCTTCTCGGTGGACGGCCACTCTGCCGACCATGTCCGGCTGTGCTTTGCCTTTAACGACGAGGACCAGATTCGTGTGGGCATTGAACGGCTGGGACAGGCCATCGCTGACCTGCAGTCCCGGAAGGCCGAAAGTGACTCTGCAGGAACAGAATGACCGGCTGACGCTGGACGGCCGGACCTGGGCCGTGCGCTGGCTGCGTCACCCTCCCGGCGGGCCGGCCGACACTCTGACCCCGCTGGTCTTCCTGCACGACTCGCTGGGTTGCACGGCGACCTGGCGCGATTTTCCGCAGGCGCTGGCCGCCGCGGCAGGCCGGCACGCGCTGGTATATGACCGGCTGGGCTACGGGCAGTCGGACCCTTTCGACCGGCCCCGGACCCGCGACTACCTGATCCATGAGGCACAGGGAGTGCTGCCAGCCCTGCTGGACGCGGCTGGCGTGCGGCAAGCGGTCCTGTTCGGTCACAGCGACGGGGCCACCATTGCGCTGCTGGCCGCTGCTCTCTGCCCGCAGCGGGTGAGCGCCGTGATCACTGAAGGCGGGCACATCTTCAACGAGGACGTGACCCGGCGTGGAGTGGCCGCCGCCGCCCGTGCCTATACCGAAACCGATATCGCGGCGCGGCTGGTCAAGTACCACGGCGACCGAGTAGACGCCCTCTACCGCGCCTGGACCGACACCTGGCTGTCGGACGAGTACCGCGACTGGACGGTAGAACCGCTGATGAACCGGATTCAGGCGCCGCTGCTGTTGATGCAGGGGCGGGGTGACGAGTTCGGCACGCTGGCGCAGGTCTAGCGCACGGCCGAGGCGGCGCGGGGGCCGGTGCAGACGCTGGTGCTGCCCGGCTGCGGGCATACCCCCCACCGTGAAGCGCGTGAGGCTGTGCTGGACGCAACCACCCACTTTCTGTCGGGTCTGACCTAGCCGCTCTTCTTCCTATAAGTGCTTCCTACAGGCGGCGCTCGAAAGTCAGCCACAGCGGCTCCGGCCGGTATCCCAGCCGCAGATTGGCCCGCAGCATCGGCAGATTGGCGACAGCGCCGCCGGTACTGGCCTGGGTCCAGCCGGCCTGCCGCAGCTCGGTCAGGGCCTGAGCTTTGAGGGCAGTGGCCAGACCCCGGCCGCGCCGGTCCCGCCGGGTCACCGTGCCAGTGCTGTCCGGCTGGCCGCCTGAGAAGGCGAAGCTGGTATAGGCCAGGGCTTCTGGTCCCTGCCACACGACCCAGGTACGCTGCTTTCGCAGAGCAGCGGCAAACTCCTCCCGGCTGAGGTGCCCGGCTGGAATGGCCGGCGTGCTGGGCGCGTCTTCTTCAAACTGGAGGTGCAGGGCGTACAGCTCCTCCAAACCTTCAGCCGGCTGCCACTCGCGGACCTCGGCACCGGCCAGATACAGCCGCTTCAGCTGCGGTGCAAAGCGCTCCGGGTCAAAGCCGGTCAGGTCAAGGTGCGCTCCAAAACTCTGCCACACGTTGGCAAAGCCGGTCGCCTGAAACCAGTGCACCTGCTCGCTCCAGTCTTCCCGCACCACGCCCAGCACCCGGCACAATGGCCGGCCAGCGGCGCTGCGCCGGTCCACAGCGCTCAGGGCTGTCAGATAAAGCCCCGAGAAGCAGCGGCTCTCGCCACACAGGCTCAGGCGCAGGGCATCCTCCGCGCCGGCGCCGAAAGGAGCCAGCCGGACGCTGGCTACCCGCACCTCACCTTCTGCGGCGACCCATCGCTGGCCGCTTTGCGCCAGGATGTCGGCAGCCGTCAGGGGCCACTGCCCCCGGCAACTGGCCTCATACAGGCGGGCCACTGCGGCAGCGTCGGCAGGCACAAAAGGGCGGAACTGAAGAGATGGGTCAGCGGGCATGCCTCCAGCCTGCCGCCTCCTTTTTTACGTGGCAAGAGCGGTGCTCTAGGCTATTTGGCGCAGGCCGAGGGGGGGGGAGCGCGCCAAAGTTCACCCCTTGACCAAATCTTGACCCGAATATGACCCAAACGTGACCCAACTCATGCTAAATTTGCGCCAAGTTGAAAGCCCACTGCTGCCGCCTCCGTCATTTTCCGCCGCCCTTTTCCAGCGGGCCCGGCCGGAAGTGCGGCGCTGACAACTCTGACTCTGACCCTATGGGGCTGCCATGCCAGGCGGCCCCTTTTGTTTTGGAGGTTTCCTATGACGCTTGAAACCCAGTACAAGACCCTGCCCAAGTTGCTCAAAATCAGCGAGGTGGCCGATTTCACCTGCACCCACGAACGCACCGTTCGCCGCTGGATTCGTGACGGCCGCCTGCGGGCGGTAGAAGCTCCAGAGGGCCTGCGGGTTCACCGCCGCGCACTCTGGCGCTTCCTGGGCCTGGACCTTGAACTGAGTGCCTGAAAGCGGGGTCGGTGCCGCCGGGAACAGCTGAGCAGTCTTTGCTGGCTCTAGACTGGGGCCATGCCAACCAACCTGACTGACCGCCTGCGCACCGAGCTGCAGGAGCTGCGTGACGCCGGCCTACTGATTTCTCCCAAAGTGCTGGAGACGCCCAACCGCGCCCACACGCAGATTGGTGGGCGGCCGGTGATCAATCTGGCCTCCAACAATTACCTCGGTTTTACCGATCACCCGGCGCTCAAGGCCCGGGCCGAGCAATACCTGCGCGAGTGGGGCGCCGGAGCCGGGGCGGTGCGTGGGATTGCCGGTACCCTGCGGATTCACGAGGATTTCGAGCAGCAGCTGGCCGAGTTCAAGCACACCGGCAGCGCCCTGGTGCTGCATTCCGGCTTTACCACCAACCAGGGCGTGCTGGGCGCCCTGCTGAAACCGGGTGATCTGGTCATCAGCGACGAGCTGAACCATGCCAGCATCATTGACGGTCTGCGGCTGACCAAAGCGGACAAGAAAATCTTCAAGCACGCCGACGTGGCCGACCTGGAACGGGTGCTGCAGGAGAACGATACGGACGGCCTCAAACTGATCGTGACCGACGGAGTCTTCAGCATGGACGGTGACATCGCTCCGCTGGACCGCATCGTGGAAGTGGCCCGCCGTTACGGCGCCGTGACCTATGTGGACGATGCCCACGGCTCCGGCGTGCTGGGCGAGGCTGGGCGCGGCACGGTGCATCACTTCGGCTTCGAGCATGCCGACGACGTGATTCAGGTGGGCACGCTCTCCAAGGCCTGGGGTGGAGTGGGCGGCTACGCTGCCGGCCCGGCCGACCTGCGCGAACTGCTGATCAACCGGGCGCGGCCTTACCTGTTTTCCACCGCGCAGCCCCCTGCCGTGGTCGGCGCTCTCTCGGCGGCCCTGGAAGAAGTGCAGCGTGACCCCAGCCTGATGCAGCGCCTGTGGGACAACGCGCGTTACTTCAAGGCCGGCATCGAGCAGCTGGGCTTTGACCATCTGGGCAGCCAGACACCCATCACCCCGGTCATTTTCGGTGAGGCCCCCGCTGCTTTCGAGGCCAGCCGCCTGCTGCTGGAGCGCGGCATCTTCGCCACCGGCATCGGCTTTCCCACCGTGCCGCTGGACAAGGCGCGCATCCGCAACATCGTGACCGCCGAGCATACCCGGGACGATCTGGATCAGGCGCTGGAGGCTTACGGCGCAGTGGGCAAGCAGCTGGGCGTAATTTCCTGAGCTCACATGCCGTGCAGGGACTCAGGACCAGTTCAGCACCAGCTGCTCCAGGTGCCCTGCCGGCGTGTCGAGAAAACGGCTGAGGCCAGCCGGCTGTACGGCGTGGGCCTCTACCTCCGGCAGCGGCACCCAGTCCAGCACCAGCTCGGTCTGGTCCTGCACGGGGCGTACTGTCAGCGGTAAGGGCTGGGCCGCCTCCACGCGGTAGCACAGGCCCAACTGCTGCCTGTGACTGGCCGGATCGAACCCTTCGGTGAGGCCCACCAGCTGGGCCGAAACGGCCTCCACGCCCGTTTCTTCCCGGAACTCGCGCAGGGCCGCCGCCTGTGAATCCTCATTCAGCCTGACCGAACCGCCGGGCAGGAACAAGAAGCCGGAGCCGGGGACCGTGTTGGTCAGCAGCTGACCGTCCTGAACATAAAGGAGATGAACCCGCACCTGCACCTCGGTCCCTTCCAGGCCGAAGCGGAGGTCGCTGCTTGGCGCTGGCGCCCAGTCCCGGTGGATGATGTGCCGGAACTGGCCGGCTGGCACGTCCAGCAATGTGAGGGCCGGAGTGGGATAGATGGGCAGCCCACCGCCTTGCAGGTCGGCCCAGTCCAGGTGGTTGGCCGGATTGTCGGCATTCTGGCGACGTTCGCTGAAGTCTACGGGCGTGGTCAGGCGAAAGTAGAAGCCCAACTCGTGCCAGCGCCGGCCAGTCAGCTCAAAGAAGTTCTCTACCAGTGCAGTCAATTGCAGCTCGCCTACGTCCAGCCCTGTTTCCTCGCGCCACTCACGGGCGGCGGCGTCCCGCAGCGTCTCACCCAGCTGCGCTGCGCCGCCGGGAAAGTTGCGGAAGGGATAATTGCCGCCCTCCACCAGCACCTTGCCTTCCCGTTCGCAGAGAATGACTGCCCGCAGCGTAAAGAGTGCTCCATCCAACTCTGTCCGAAGATCCGTCATCATGCCAGTCTGACGGCAGGTCGGCCTGAGTGCCTCAGCAATTTGGCTTAGGCTTATGGCCGTCCTGCCACGCAGCGTGCATACATATCCCGTAGCCTCTGCCCTGCTGCTCTACCATGTCCCCATGACTGACCCCCAACGCCCCCACAGCAAACCCGCCGTGGGCGACAGACAGGATAAGGGCGCCGACGTGCAGGCCATGTTCGCCACGATTGCCCCGCACTACGACCTGCTGAACCGGATCCTCAGCCTCGGCGTGGACCAGACCTGGCGCTGGACGGCGGCCCGGGAAGCCCTCGCCAAAGCCCCCCGCCGCGTGCTGGACATCGCCACCGGCACCGGCGACTTCGCGCTGGAACTCAAGCGCCGTGCTCCCTACGCCGAAGTGACCGGCAGCGACTTCGTGCCGGAAATGCTGGAACTGGCCCGGGCTAAGGGCCGTCAGACAGGCCTGAAGGTGACCTGGGAGGAGGGCGACGCCCTGCACCTGCCCTACCCGGACGCCAGCTTCGATGCGGTCACCTGTGCCTTCGGATTCCGTAACTTCAGCGACTACGAGCGCGGCCTGGCCGAGATGTACCGGGTGCTGGCCCCCGGCGGCCGGCTGGCGATTCTGGAGTTCCCGCCGCCCGCCGAGAACCTGTTCGGCCAGGTCTACCGGCTGTACTTTCAGCAGGTGCTGCCACGCATCGGGGCGGTCATCAGCGGTGACGGCGGCGCCTACACTTATCTGCCCGAAAGCGTGCTGGCTTTTCCTGAGCCCCGCACACTGCTTGCCATGATGCGCCAGGCCGGCTTCAGCGCCCGCTACCGCCCACTGACCTTCGGCATTGCGGGGCTGTGGGTGGCTGACAAGCGGTAAGGGCGGCCGCTGGACCTATCTGACTTGGCCGGGCCGCCCGTTCAGAGCGGCCTGGTTTTATGCTTTCTGGTAGGCCAAAAAAAACTCCCCCGGCTGGGGGAGCTTTCTCGCTGGAGGCGTCCTCAGACGCTCAGCACCTGGCGGCCGTTGTAGTAGCCGCAGTTGGCGCACACGTGGTGGCTCAGCTTCTTGGCGTGGCACTGAGGGCACTCAGTCAGGGCCGGCAGGCTCAGGGCGTGGTGGCTACGGCGCATATCGCGCTTGCTCTTGCTGGTCTTTTTCTTGGGAACGGGCTTCTTGGACATGGTTCAACTCCTTGTGGCGGATGCAGGGAGAAGAAGTGGACCTTCTTCTCTTTCTGCTCCGGACCGCTGCCGGCGGCCGGGAGGCTGACAGCAGTCCTGTGTGGTTTTGCCGGGGCCGCGGGCAGGCGCCCGTGCCTTTCTCGCGTCTCCTGAATTCCTTCAGGTGCAAGAGAACAGCAGGCAGTGTAGCACAACCGCGCCCGGATGCGCAGCCAGGGCTGCCACAGCCCGGCCCGCCAGCCGGCAGGACAGTTGGTAAGCTGAGCGGATGGTTTGTCCCGTGCCGGCCCCTTACACTGGGGGGCAGCGGTGCCCGCAGGCGCTGGCCATGGCAGGGCCCCCCCGGGAACTGGAGCCGCGCCGGCCGCGTACCGGGGCGCAGGAGCCTGGCCGCCGACAGGCTGGCCCGAATCCTTTATCCTTTTCTTTACCTTTATCTACAGTCCTTTACTGGCCGCCGCCTGTGTGCCCAGTGTTCTGATGACAGGAACGCCGGAGCGCCGCGGGCCAGCAAGAAAGCGAGAACATGACCAAAAAATTACTTCTCATTGCAAGTGGCGCTCTGCTGTTGACCGGCTGCGGGGGCACTAACCGCATTCCGCCGTTCGGTCACACCCTGACCCAGGACTGGCTCTCGGCCGATTTTGATGGGCAGCAGGGCGAAGAGGCCATTTCCCGGTCCAACCTGGCCGACATCGTCTTTAACAACAAGGGCGAAATCATCGGCTGGTACGTCAAGACCTACGCCGGCTCCCCTTATATCAAGCAGAATGCCGACGGAACTTTTGATTTCTCGGCGCTGCAGAACGAACGCGGCATCATCAACCTGGTCAACGGCCCCGCACTTCAGATTCAGCTGAACGGCATTGACTCCAAGGCGCCGGTCAAGGCGGCGCAGCCGGTGCTCAAGGACGACAAAGAGAACAACCAGCAGACGGCCGTCTTCCATTATGAGCAGGGCGGCGCTCCCGTCACCAAGACGGTCACGATTCATACTCGCAACTACGTGCTGAACGTGCAGACCGAGGTCGGCAACGACAGCAAGCAGAGCTACCAGATGCTGCTGCCGGGCCTGGGCAACGAAGGTAACCCCCGGGTCCGCGCCCTGCCGCAGACAGGCGAGGTCGCGACCGTGCAGGGCGCCGGCGTCACCAAGGTGGAGAACATCCGCTACGCCGCCATGCAGCGCGTGCCACCCAACCAGATGTCGCCGGCCATCTTGGTGCGGCCGGCCGAAGGCACCCGGATCGATGCCCAGATGACTGGTGGCAGCAACGCCCTACTGGACCTCAGCATGACTGGGAAAAGCTCGGTGGACGTGTACGGCGGCCACAACGAGTTGGTTCACCTGACCCAGTCGGGCTTCGCGCAGATGCCAGGAGTGTTTGACCCCAACATCTTCGGCCGCCTGAGCTTGGGCATCGTGTCGCTGATGGACGCGCTGTACCGCCTGGTGCACAACTGGGGCCTGGTCATTTTGTTGCTGACGCTGCTGCTGCGGCTGGTGATGTGGCCGATCATGCAGGCCCAGGCCCGCACCACCGCCAAGATGCAGGTGCTGCAGCCCAAGATGAAGGAAATCCAGGACCGCTACAAGGACGCCAAGGACATGGAATCCCAGCGGGCCATGCAGGTGGAGATGGCCGCGCTCTATAAGGAACACAACTTCAACCCGGCCGGCTGCCTTTCCAGCTTCCTCCCGCTGCCGGTCCTGATCGCGCTGTGGGCCACCATCCGCAACTTCGAGTTCGATTCGGGCTTCCTGTGGATGCCTGACCTGGCGATTCCTGACCCGCTGTGGATTCTCCCCGCGCTGTACCTGGTCGTGAACCTGGGGCAGCTGTGGGTCAGCACCCGCCGCACGCCGGAAATGTTTAAGCAGCAGTCCATCATGTACATCTTCTTCGTGTACCTGGCCCTGATTTTCCCGGCTGGCGTCAGCATCTATCTGGTGCTGTCCACCCTGATCGGTATCGGCCAGCAGCTGCTGGTCAACCGCCAGGTGGAAGCTGACCTGGCCCGCGCCGGTCAGACGGTCCAGAAGACGGTGACGGCCGCTGGCGGCCCTGGCCGCAAGGACAAGTCCAAGAACACCAAGGTGATTGATGCGCCCAAGGACTGAGCCCTGCTATCCCCGCTATCCCCTCTCTCAGCCCCCTAGCGCGGGGGCTTTTTTTGTGGCTGCAGCCCACGGTCAGGCGGCAGAGTCTTCCTTTACAGTGAAGAGGATGTTCCGTTTCTCTGCCCTCTATCTGCTGCTGATTGTGGCGGGCCTGGTCGGCCTGGGCACGGCGGGCTACCACCTGATTGAGGGTTACTCGCTGCTGGATTCGCTGTACATGACCATGATGGTGCTGACCACGGTGGGGTTCGGAGAGGTTAGGCCGCCTTCGGTGGCCGGCAAGTGGTTCAGCATCCTGCTGATGTTTCTGGGCGTGGGCATGATGCTGTTTTTGCTGGGCGCGGTGGCCGAGCAGGCGGTGCGCCGGCTGACCGACCCCAAGCTGCTGCGGCGGCAACAGGAAAGGATTCTGGCGCGAATGAAAGATCACGTGATCGTATGCGGCTACGGCATGATGGGCCAGGCGGTCTGTCAGGAACTGTTGGACGCCGGCAAACAGGTACTGATTATCGACACCAACGAGGAACTGCTGGTGCAGGCCGAGCAGACCGAGCTGCGGACCCTGCTGGGCGATGCGGCCGACGAGGACATTCTCAACCGCGCCGGGCTGGACCGCGCCGAGGCGCTGATTTCGGTGATGGATTCGGACGCACAGAATATGTTCGTGCTGGTCTCGGCCCGCGAGATGGCCCCCGACCTGCCGATTATCGTGCGGGTCAGCAGCGAAGCGGTGGGCCGCAAGATGAAACATGCCGGCGCGACTGCCGTCATTGACCCTCACCGCCTGGGCGGGCGGCGGATTGCCGGGCTGCTGGTGGCACCTCACCTCAGCAACTTTCTCAACTACGACCTGCGCGGCGCTCCCTCCGATGACGAGGGATCTTTTCGCCTGCGCGAGTGGCCGGTGCCGCCGGAGCAGGCCGGGAAGACTGTCAGCGAACTTCACCAGCACAGCGAGGTACTGCCGGTCGCCATCTGGCGCGATAACGAACCGCTGCTGGCCCTACCGGAAACCCCGCTGGCCAAGGGCGACGTGGTACTGCTGGCCGGTGAGGGCGGCACTCTAGGCCAGCTGGAGTATTCCCGCCAGCCGATTCAGGACCAGGCCGAGGAAGAGGCGCAGACCTGAACCCGCCGCTCTCGCAGCGGCGTAGGCATTAAAGGCGCGGGCAATAAAAAAGCCGCTCACTCGGAGCGGTTATGTTGAATACTATAGCGTCTTATACAGTATTCGTCAAGCTTATGCGGCGGGCCGGGGCTACCACCAGCCGCGCCGCTTGAACACCCAGACCAGCGCGGCCGAGATCAGACCAAAAATGACCCAGGCCATCGCATAGCCGTAGTGCCAGTGCAGCTCGGGCATCTGATCGAAGTTCATGCCCCAGACACCGGCCAGAAAGGTCAGCGGCAGAAACACGGTGCTGACCGAGGCCAGGGTCCGCATCACCTCGTTCATGCGCTGGCTCTGCACTCTGGAATAGATGTTGAGCAAGTTGGATAGGTTGTCGCGGCTGCTGTCCAGCCGCTTGTAAATCCGGTCAACCGAGTCGCGGACGTCGCGGAAGCGCAGCAGATCGGCTTCGTCGGCTGCGGTGTGCCGGGTCAGCAGCACCAGGGTGTCCTGGGCGTCCAGACACAGCCGCCGCGCCTGCGTCAGCCGCTGCTTGAGGTCAAAGACGGTCTGGACCAGGTGGTCCTGGTGCCGGTACCGGCCTTCCCCGAACATGCCCAGCTCCAGCTCGTCGATGCGGTCTTCCAGGATATGAGCAAACTGCGAGTAGCTGCCGACGGCCTGATCCAGCAGCCGAAAAGCGATGTCTCCGGCCGACTGCGCCGGGTCGTCTTTCAGGGACGCCAGGACATCGTCCAGATAAGTCACCTCATGCAGGCTGAGGGTCAGCAGGCGGTCACTATACAGAAACAGTGTCAGGCGCTCGGATTCTTCGCTCAGGCTGGCCGGGTCGCGCAGCGAACGAAAAGTCAGCACGTCGCCCTCGGGGTACTGGCTGTAGCGGCTGGCGTGCCCTTCTTCCAGCGCCAGTTTGTTCATCGGAAAGGATCTGAGCAGCTGCTGCATTTCCTGCACGCCGGGCTGCATCGCCTGCGCCTAGAGGCCGGCCTGTGTCTCCGCAGGCGGCCAGGGCAGTGACTCTCCGGAAAAGTCGGTGGCCTCAATCACACTGGCCAGTTTAGTTCCGGGGAGCCGGGCTGTCAGCGCCTCTGCCCCGGAACACCGAGCAGGGGGGGACACTAACCACGGAAAGCCATAAAAAAACCGCCCTCAGTGGGCGGTGATGTTGAATAATATAATGCCTTATACGGTATTCGTCAAGCATATGCAGGCCGGCAGCGTACCGCTGTCAGCGCGCTGCTACCTCTGGCCCAGTCCAGACCGGGCCCAGCGGCTGCTGTTGGGTCAGGCAGTGAAAGGACCCGCCTCCCTCGATAATCTGGCGGCTGGGCAGGCCGATCACCTCGCGGCCGGGGAACAGGGGCCGCAGGATCTCCAGCGCCCGCCCATCATTGGGATCGCCGTACTGCGGCACAGCCACAAAGCCGTTGCCGATATAGAAATTGGCGTAGGTGGGCGGCAGCCGGCCCTCGGCGCCTTCCAGCCGGGTCGCCGGCAGCGGCAGCTCCACGATGCGGAAAGACTGGCCCTCAGCGTCCCGCATCTCGCGCAGCTGCTGCAGATTGCCGGCCATCACGGCAAAGTTGGCGTCGGACGGGTCCTCGGCCACGCTGGTCACGATGGTGTGGGGGTCCACGAAACGGGTGATGGTGTCGATGTGCCCGTCGGTGTGGTCATTTTCCAGGCCGCCGTCCAGCCACAGCAGCTGCTGCACGCCCAGCGTCTGGCGCAGCAGTTCGGCGTAACCGGTTTCGTCCAGGCCGGGGTTGCGGGTATCGGTCAGCAGGCAGGATCGGGTGGTCAGGCCCACGCCGTCTCCGGTCACTTCCAGGCCGCCACCTTCAAGCACCTCGGGCCGGTCCCAGTGGCCCATGCCCAGCCGCGCGGCCATGTATTCGGGCACCCGGTTGTCGTTCTCCCACTCGAACTTGCCGCCCCAGGCGTTAAAGCGCCAGTTGACCAGCGCCACCTCACCGGCCGCGTTCCGCACGAAGATGGGGCCGTTATCTCGCACCCAGGAATCGTCCAGCGGCACCTGATGAAAGGTGACATTCCGGGCGTCCTCGCCCAGGCGCCGACGGGCGTCGGCCTCGCACTCGGCGCTGCGGCACAGCAGCTCTACCCGCTCGAAACGGGCGATGGTGCGCACCAGTTCGGCGTAGTCCTGCCGCACCCCTTCCAGGTGACCGAACCACAACTCGTCGTCGGCGGGCCAGCTCATCCAGGTGGCGGCGTGCGGCTCCCATTCGGCCGGCATGGCGAAGCCCAGGTCGCGGGGCGTGGGGGCAGAGGTAGACAGATGCGTCATGGCGCCATTAAATCATTCACGCCGCGTCCGCTTCTGTGGCTGGAAGGAGACGTCAGTCATAGAAAAGCGGGCCGGATGGAAGCGTATGACTCCGCCGGCCCACTTTCTCTGCTGAGCTTGGTCTTACTGCTGGTTCAGCCAGTCCTGCGCTACCTTGGCAGCGTCTTCGCCCTTCACGGCAATCCGGCCGTTCAGGTCGCTGAGGGTCTGCTCGTCCAGCTTGGCGAACAGCGGGTTCATCACGTCAGCAATCTTGGGGTATTTGTCCAGCGTGGCCTTGCGGACCGTCAGCGCCGGCTGATACACCGCCACGGCACCTTCCGGGTCGGTCAGCGCCTTGAGGCCCAGTGCGCCGATGGCGCCGTCGGTGCCGTAGGCCATCGCTGCGTTCACGCCGCTGGTGCCCTGGGCGGCGGCCGTCTCGGTCTGGGTGGTGTTGCCGCCAGGGACAATCACCAGCTGATCCGGCTTCAGCTGAAAGCCGTAGGTTTTCTCGAAGGCCCTGAGGGCGTCGTCACGGTCCACGAATTCCTGGCTGGCGGCCAGCTTCACTTTGCCGCCGCCGGCCACCCACTTGCCGAAATCGGCCATGGTGTTCAGATTGTTGGCGTCGGCCAGCTTTTGCGGCACGGCCACAGCCCAGGTGTTGTTGGCGGGGGCGTGGTCCAGCCACATGATGCCGTTGTCGGCGTCCAGCCGCTTAACGGTGTCGTAGGCCTGCTGGGCGTTGCGGCTGACTGCCTCGTCAATCTTGGCACCGCCCTCGTTGAGGATATAGATGGCGCTACCAGTGTATTCGGGATACAGGTCGATTTCGCCCTGTTCCAGTGCCTTGCGGACCACGTTGGTGGTGCCGGTGCTGCACTTGTCGTTGACCGTGAAGCCGGCGTCGATCAGGCTCAGCTTGGTGATCTGGCACAGCAATGCACCTTCGGTGTCAATTTTGCTGCCCACCGTCACTGCGCCGGTCGCGCCGCTGGCCGCTCCGGTGCTGGCCGCGCTGGCGTCTGCCGTGCTGTCGCTGGCGGTGCTGACGCTGGATACAGTTTCGCTGGACGCGGAAGTGTCGGTGGACGCCGACGTAGACGCAGTTTCGGTGGTCGTGACCGAGGCGGCGCTGTTTTGGGTGGTCGTGGACGAAGTGGTGGTTTCTTTCTGAGGGGCGCAGCCGGCCAGCAGCGCGGCACTCAGGGTCAGGAAGACAGGTGCGAATTTCATGGTTCCTCGTTTCTCCAGTGGGGCCAGGGGGCGGGAAGGCTGAGGGGGCGCGGCGTGATTGCCGCTCCGCTCGCTGCCGGGCAGCCCGCCCTGGGTGTCAGGCTAGCGGGCCGGGCCAGGGCCAGCGCCACTGTGTTAAAGCCGTCCTAACGTTTGCCAGCGTCCCTGCGGCAGCCTTGACCTAAAGTGAACGGATGAACCGCGCCCGCCCTGATCCCATCTTGCTGCTGGGCGCTGCACTGGGTCTGCTGTCATTGCTGCTCCCCTGGGTCAATTTCCGGGCCAACCGGCTGGTGCTGGGCGAAGGCGTCCGGCTGCTCGGCAGCGTGCCGCTGGGGGCCGCGTTGCCCGCATTGTGGTTGGCGTTGGGCGCCTTGGCCTTTGCGGGTGAGCGCCTGCGCCGCCTGGCCGGTCCACTGCTGTTTGTGCTGGCCAGCGTGGCGGTCAGCTGGCTGCTGGGGGCCGCCGCAACCCAGTTGGCCGGCGACGCTGGCCCACTTTCCCGGGTGTCCCCCGCCAGCGGCTTCTGGGTGAATGTACTGGCCCTGTATATCGCTGGCTTCGGGCTCAGCCGCCTGGGCGGCGCCGGTCGCCTGGCCGGGGTGCTGGGGCTGGCTGGGTTTGCCGCCGTGCCGCTGTTGGGCTGGTGGCAGGACTTGGGCCTGGCGCAGGAATACGCCAACATTGCCGGTACTTTCTGGCCGCAGCTGGGGCTGCACCTGGTCCTCAGCCTGACGGCCCTGCTGCTGGCGCTGATTCTGGGCCTGCCGCTAGGCCTGGCTGCTGCCCGCAGCGAGCGGCTCTCGGGCAGCGTGCTGGGCGTGGCCGGCTTCTTGCAGACCATCCCCTCGGTGGCGCTGTTCGGGCTGGTGCTGCCGGTTTTCTCGGCCCTGGGGCATGGAACCACGGTGGGCACCTATCTGGCCTGGGCGGGGGGCGCCGTTCTGGTGGGCGCAGTGCTGCGCCGGCTGTTCGGCGACCAGCGCCTTCCCGGCCTGCTGGGCGGTCTGGCGGCGCTGCTGGGGTTGCAGGCGCTGCTGCTGCTGGGCGGCCTGGCCCTGATCGGAGCGCTGGAAGGCCTCTGGCTGGGTGGCCGTGGCTTCAGCCCGCAGGCTTGGTCGCTGAGTGCGCCGCTTTCCAGCTGGGGCGTGCGCGGCATCGGTGCGGCGCCCGCGCTGCTGGCCCTGACCATCTACGCCCTGCTGCCCATCGTCAACAACACTTTCGTGGGGCTGCGCTCGGTGCCGTCGGCCTTGATCGACGCGGCCCGTGGCCTGGGCATGACCGAGGGCCAGGTTCTGCGCCGCGCCGAGTGGCCCATCGCCCTGCCGTTCATCATGGAAGGCATCCGGGCCGCGCTGGTGCTGACATTCGGCATTGCGACCATCGCTCCCCTGATCGGCGCAGGCGGCCTGGGCTTTTTCATCCAGCGCGGGGTGGAAGGGAACGTGCCGGACCTGGTGCTGCTGGGCGCCCTGCCGATTGTCCTGATCGCCCTGCTGCTGAGCGGGGCAGTGGGCTGGCTGGGCCAGCAGCTGACCCCGCCGGGCCTGCGCGGGGAACTGCCCGGCTCGGAAGGAGCGCAGGGATGAGGAGAATCCAGCCATGATCGAATTTAGAGACATCGTCAAGCAGTTCGCCGGCGGCCCGCCGGTGCTGAACGGCATTAACCTGCAGGTGCCCGAGGGCGAACTGGTGGTTCTGATCGGCCCCAGCGGTAGCGGCAAAAGCACCCTGATGCGCCTGGTCAACCGGCTGCTGGAACCCACCTCCGGCAGCGTCTGGGTGGACGGCCAGAACGTGGCCGAGACTGATGTGGTGGAGCTGCGGCGCAACATCGGTTACGTGATCCAGAGCGTGGGCCTCTTTCCGTACCTGACCGTGGCCCAGAACGTGGAACTGGTGCCCAGCATCACCGGGGTGCCGGCTGCGCAGCGCCGCCAGCGTGCCCAGGAACTGATGAATCTGATGGGCCTGGAGCCGGCCGCTTACGCCGACCGCTACCCCCGGCAGCTCTCGGGCGGGCAGCAGCAGCGGGTGGGCATCGCCCGCGCTCTGGCTGCCGACCCCGCCTATCTGCTGATGGATGAACCGTTCAGCGCCCTGGACCCGATCACCCGTGAGGGCCTGCAGGACCAGTTCATTCAGCTCAAGCATGAGCTGGGCCAGACCATCCTCTTCGTCACTCACGATGTGGAAGAAGCGGTACGGCTGGGCGACCACGTCTGCCTGCTGGGCGACGGGATGATTCAGCAGTTCGGCCCGCCTGACGAGTTGCTGCACCGCCCTGCCAATCCCTTTGTGGCCTCCTTTATGGGCGACAGCCGCGAGCTGCTGCGCCTGGGCCTGCGTACCGCTGCCGACTATATGCGCCCGCCTGACCCGGCCGCCCGTGGGCAGGTGGGCCTGGACTGGACCGCCGACCGGGCCCTGTCGGCCCTTCTGGGTGCCGGCGGCCAACCGGCGCAGGTGCTGGCTCCTTCCGGCGAGGTGGTGGGCTCGCTGCACCTGAGCGACTTTGCCGCTCCAGCTGGCAGAGGCGCGGCGGCCGGGACAACGGGAGCCGGCGCCGCACCCGCTGAACCCGGGAGCCGCAGCGCGTGAACTGGCCCAGCGCCCAGGCCGCGCTGCTGGCCGCAGGCTGGGCGGCCTTCTTCTGGCTGGTCTCGGCCCAGGACCTCTGGGCCCGCACCATGCACCGCCTCTTTCCGAATGTCAGCACGCCCGTGTACGAGCGCAATACTCTCTGGCAGCTGACCTGGCAACACCTGGCTCTGACCGGCTTCACCATGGCGCTGGTGCTGGTGATCGGGGTAGGGCTGGGTACCTGGGCCACCCGCCCGCAGGGCCGTCCCTTCCTGCCGCTGGTCAACAACCTCACCACGGTAGGCCAGACGTTTCCACCGATTGCAGTGCTGTTTCTGGCGCTGCCGCTGGTGGGTTTCGGAAACATTGGCGCCATCGCGGCGCTCACCCTTTACGCCCTGTTGCCGGTGACCCGCTCTACCGTGCTGGGCCTGCAGGGAGTCGAAACACCCGTGCTGGACGCTGCCCGTGGCCTGGGCCTCAGCCCGGCGCAGCAGCTGTGGCGGCTGGAAGTCCCGGTGGCGCTGCCGGCTATCCTGTCGGGCATCCGCACGGCGCTGGTGCTGACCATCGCCACCGCCACCCTGGCGCCGATGGTGGGCACCGGCGGCCTGGGCGTACCTATCGTTGCCGGTCTGGGTGCCGACAACCTGGCGCTGATCCTGGAAGGTGCCGTTCCAGTGGCGCTGTTGGCCCTGCTGGGCAACCTGACCATGCGCGCGCTGGAACGCTGGCTGACCCCCTGGGCCCGCTGAGGCCGGCTCAGTTCAGCGGGCGATGGTCAGGCGCAGGTCGTCGCCACTTCCGGTAACATCGGCCAGGTACGGCGCGTTCCCAGTGGCGCGGGACGGCGTTCCAGGGCGCCAGACCAACGTCTGGAATTGCCAGCGGCCCTGCTGCACTGCCAATACCCGCGCCCGGACCTCGCCGGCCCAGTGCATCTGGGCCGGGCTGAGCCAATGCCGCCGGCGCCGCCAACAGGGCCAGCGGAAGAAGCCATCTGGTCACGCCCGGAAACCTGTTGGTGTTCATGGCCCGGAGCCTAGCGCCCCAGGCTGACGCGTTTCTGCGAGACTGGTCAAAAGGCTGTCAGGGAAGGCCCATCACTCTCATGAGAGCGGCTTCTAGAGTGCGGATGTGCTGAAAGTTGGTTCCTACATTCTGGGTGCGCTGCTGCTGTTTGCAGTCGTGTTTGCATTGCTGCCGGTCAGCAGTCCGCGTACCCAGACCGGGGCCACCCTGGAAGGCGTTTCGCTGACTCTTTATCCGGCCAGTGACCCGGACGCTTTCTGGAAATTCGAAGCCGATCAGGTGGTCAACGACCCGCTCAGCGGTGAGACCCATCTCTCTGCCCTCAAGGACGGCGGCCGCTGGGTGCCGGAGCAAAGCACCAACGGCCAGCCCACCGGGAAAACCGTGCTGGACGCCGGCCTGACCGCTGACGATCTCACCATTGACCGTCAGGACGACATGGTGACCGACTCGGCCACCATCATGCTGGTCAAGGAATGCGCCAAGGTCAAACTGACCGGGAATGACCAGCAACCGGTGCGGGTGGAGCAGAACGTGGGCTTTAGCGCGCCGCTGGCCGAGCTGGATTCGCCCGCGATTACCGGCAAGGTGCTGGATATGAAGATGACCTTCGGCTTCGAGATTCTGGAAAGCAGCGATAAATCCAACTTCGGTTGGGATATGAACGCCACCGAACAGTGCGTGAACGGCCAGCGCGTCCCGGTCTGAGTGGGCGCTCTGTCCGGCTCGTGCCGGCACACCATTCTGTACTCCCCCACCCCACTTTTTCACTCTCGCTTCCTGATTCACTGCCCGCTTCCTGAGGAGGAACCCCATGTCTCTGATTCCTAGCACCAAAAAAGCCATTGCTCTGGGTCTGCTGGCTGTGGCCGGCACCGGCGTGCTGGCTCAGGCCAACGCCAACCGCATCATCAACATTCAGGGTTCGCCGCGGGGTGACCTGCGCAACGGCCCCATCGTCTTTAGCGGCAACCCGGTGCAGGCCAAGGTCAGCACGCTGAGCATCACCGCCCGTGAAGCCCGACTGGCGGCGCCGCAGGGTCAGACCATCGTGGGGTCGCAGGGCCGGCGCAACTCGCGCTTTGCCGGCGACGTGCGGGTGCAGCGCGGCCGCCTGTCGGCCCAGGGTTCGGAACTGGTCTACAACGAAGGCACCGGTGAAGGGGTACTGCGTGGCAACGCGCGGGCGTCTTTTGTGCCCGAAGACCGCAACCGCGGCGAAATCGTGCAGATCAAGGGCCAGAGCATGAGCCTGGACGTGGACAAGAACATCTCGACCTCCAAGGGCAGCGTGGTGCTGCGCCAGGGCAACCAGAGCGCTGCCGCCGCACAGCTGGTCTTCGACGAGGACCGTGAGCTGGGTGTGCTGACCGGCTCGCCCCGTTTGCGCCAAGACGCCCGGGGCAACCAGAAAGAATTGCTGATCACCGGCGGACAGGTCCGCGCCCTGACCGGTAGCAAGACTGTCTACGTCAAGGACAACGTGAAGCTGGTGCAAGGCTCCATTACCACCACCGGCAATGCCCTGTTTTATGACGACAACAAGAACGTGGCCTATGTGGTGGGCAATGCAGTCAGCCGTGACTCCAAGTCCGGCAGCACCGTGCGTGCGCCTTCCAGCGGCGCCCTGGAACAGCGCACCGACCTGGCCCGCGTGCGTACCCTGAACAGCGGCTACAACATTCCCACCTCGCAGTTCAAACTGCGCGGCGAATAAGCCGGGCACCGGGATCTTCTGACCCCTATGAAACGCCGCTCGCTGCTCAGGCTTCGCCGTTCCCACCTTATTTCGGGCAGCCTGGGTCTGGCGCTGCTGCTGGGCCCGGGCACGACCCTGGCTCAGCGGGCCTGGCCGGCGCCCCCAGTTTCCAGTTCAGCTCCGGCGGCTCCGGCGCCTGCCCCTACAGTCTCTTCTACTGCCGCATCTGCAGCTTCGGCCTCAGGCGCAGCTGCAGATGATACCGGCAGCTGGCCGAATGACAGCTGGTCCGATGAAGGCTGGGATGAAATTGAACGCTGGGCGGCCGAAACTTCCGGTGCTGAGGAGCCGTCTGACAGTGCACCGGCGGCTGCGCCTGAGGCCCCTGCCCCCGGCGACGAGTATTCCTCGTTGGAACTGGTACGCCAGGGCAATGACGGAAAGCAGCGCCGAATCCAGGTGGTGCGCAAGAGCACCGATGACACCAGCGGTGTCTTTGCCTTTTGCCAGCCACAGGAAGGCGCGACGCCGGATACCCCGACTCTGGCCGTTTTCAGTGAATCAGGCGCGGGCGGCGTGGAAATCTCGATTGACAAGAACGTCATCCGGGTTCCGCTGACGCTGGTCACCCAGAGGCAGAAATCCGACGGCAGCTCTGGCGACGGCAACATTGAGGCCGGCGGGGGCACCGCACGCTTCCTAGATGAACCGCCGCCCGGGGCCACCGACCGCTTGAGCCTTTGCAGCGTGGCGGTGGAGCGGCAGGAGCAGCCCGGCGCGGTGCAGGTGACCCAGGGTCAGACCCGGTTGACCGGGCAGAGCCTCAAATACGATGAGTCCGACGGTATCGCCCGGATCACCGGACCTATCTCCTTTCAGCGTGCAGGCAGCGGCGAGAACGCCTCCAACTCGCTGACCGGAACAGCCGAGAGCATCGAGGTCAATGTGGACAGCGAGCGCACTGTTCTGGTGGGTAACGTGGTGCTGAATTCCAGCGGGGGCCGGGTCAGCCGGGCGGCGCGGGTCGAATACGATGACGCGGCCAACCTGGCCCGCCTGATCGGCACGCCCGAGCAACCTGCCGTGACCACCCGTGGTGATGAACGCTTGCAGGCGGCTGAGATTCTTTATGACCTCGGGCGCGATGAGGCGGTGGCCTGGGCGTCCAAAGGGGTCCGCATCAGCGGCGAATTTACTGACGGTCCCTGAAACTTACCCAAATAAATCAGCCGGAAGATACAGAGAGTCTCCCGGCTGGTTTGCGTTATGCCCTGGCAGGGGCACAGTGTGACACAGGCCTGTTCAGCGGGGCGTGCCCTGTTCCGCGCGGGGCTTCCGGGGGAGCCGCACGGTCAGCACCGGCACGTGGCTGCGGGCCACCAGCTTCTCGGCGGTGCTGCCCAGGAAGAAATGCTCCAGGGGGCCGCGGGCGTGGGTGCCCACGATCAGCAGATCGGCCTGCCACTCGCGCACAGCGTCCAGCAAGCTGTTGACCGGTTCGCCCACCAGCTGCTCATGGCTTTCGCCTTCCCGGACCAGGCTGGCCAGCTGCTGACCGTCGCTCTTTTCCACCGATTCCATCAGCGCCGGGTCGTAGCTCATCGGCGTCATTCCGCCCATGATGTCTGGCGAGGCGGTCAGGCGCACGTCTACCGTGTGCAGCAGCAGAATCTCTGCTCCCGGAAAACGGGTGCGGGCCACTTCCAGCGCGTAAAGCGAAGAAGGCGAGAAATCGATACCGACCGCAATGCGGCTGAACCCTTCGGCAGGCTTGGACATACCTCAGTTTAAGCTTTCCCGGCTGGGCCGGGTGCCCTCTCTCCTGCCGGCCCTGGGCAAATAAAAGCGGCCGCCTGGAACTCTCCCCGGACGGCCACTTTGAAAAGCTCACCTGCTGAGTGGCGCCGTTTACCCCTCTGCGTCGCCGTAGCCCAGCAGTCCCAGCAGCCGCTCCAGCTCCTCACGTGAGCCGTAGTTCAGCTCAATGCGGCCTTTGTCCTCGCCAGTGATTTTGACCCGGGTGCCGGTCCGGCGGCTGAGGTCCACCTCAAGTTGCTTGAACGGCCGCGGTGGATTGACCTTGACTGGCGCCGGCACTTCCGTTTCACGGCCCCGGCGTAGGGCTTCGGCCTCGCGCACGTTCAGGGAGCGGCGGCGAATTTGGTCCAGCGCCCAGAGCCGGTCGTCTTCCGGCTGGGCCAAAATGGCGCGGGCGTGCCCGGCGCTGATTTCGCCGGCTTCCAGCGCCTGCAGGGCTGCCCCCGGCAGGCTGAGCAGCCGCAGGGCATTGGCCACTGTGCTGCGGCCTTTCCCCACAGCCTGCGCCACTCCTTCCTGATTCAGCCCATGCTCCATCAGGGTCTTGTAGGCGCGGGCTTCTTCCAGTGGGCCGAGGTCCTCACGCTGCAGGTTCTCGATGATGGCGATTTCCAGCGCTTCACGGTCCGACAGATCGCGGATGATGACCGGCAGTTCATCCACGCCGGCCAGCTGCGAGGCCCGCCAGCGCCGCTCGCCGGCCACGATTTCAAAGCCGTCTCCCCGGGGGCGCACCAGCAGCGGCTGCAAGATGCCTTTTTCGCGGATGCTCTGGGCCAGTTCAGCCAGCGCGGTGGGCTCGAAGACCTGCCGGGGCTGATAGGCCGCCTGGGTGACTCGGTGGGTGGGCAGCAGCTGCACGCCGCGTTTCTCCTGCTCCGGCTCGCTGAGCTGCTCGGTGCTCCCGGCACTGCCCTGAACTTTGGGGCTGTCCTTGCGGCTCAGTAGGGCGTCCAGACCACGGCCCAGGCTGGGTTTCTTAGGACTTTTCGGCACGTTCAATCACCTCCTCGGCCAGACGCTGATAGGCGGCGGCCCCCAGCGAACTGGGCGCAAACAGGTTAATCGGCTGCGCGAAACTGGGCGCTTCCGACAGCCGCACGTTGCGCGGAATGACCGCCTTGAAGACCAGGGGGCCAAAGTGCTGGCGCACCGTCGTCTCGACCTCCTGCGCCAGATTGGTGCGGCCATCGAACAGCGTGAGCACCACACCCATGACCTGCAGCTGGGGGTTAAGGCTCTCCTGCACCCGCTCCACCGTTTCCATCAGGCCTGCCAGCCCTTCCAGCGCAAAATACTCGGCTTGCAACGGAATGATCAGGCGCTGCGCTGCCGCCAGCACGTTGACGGTCAGCGGCCCCAGGCTGGGCGGCGCGTCGATAATGACCAGATCGTACCCGCTCACGCTGGCCAACAGCCGCGAGAGGGCGTCCGGGTCGTCGGCCAGTTCGACGCCGGCGCCGGCCAGATCCGGAGTGGCCGGCAGCACGTCCAGCCCCGGCTGTACCGAAGGCTGAATATACTCGCTGACTTTGCTGGGCAGGCCCAGCGCCTCATACAGTCCGGCTTCGGCGCCACGCAGGCCCAGCGCGCTGCTGGCGTTGCCCTGCGGGTCCATATCCAGCAGCAGCACCCGGCGGTCCTGCGCGGCCAGATAAGCGGCCAGGTTCACCGCTGTGGTGGTCTTGGCAACCCCGCCTTTCTGGTTGACGATTCCTATTATTTTCACTGTGCGGCCTCGGTTCATGGATTCGGATGCTGCCGTCTGTTCAGGCGAAGGGGCCTGCAGCGGCGCGAAGATTCGGGAGAGAGAGTTTAGCCGAGCGGGCGTTTGTTAGGAACGCCGGTTCTTCTGGGGTATGTCTCGGGCGTTTGCGTGACTTTACGCAGCACGATCAGGCTGCGGGGGTCGCCCAGTACCGGCAAAGTCCCTTGCCACTCTTCGGCCAGTTCGCCGCCAATTTGCTCAGCAGCCCGCAGGCCAGCAGCGCGTTCCTCGTCGAAAAGCTGCCCTTTCTGAGCGACCAGCACTCCACCGACTTTGAGTAGCGGCAGGGCCAGCTCGGCCAGGACCGGCAGCGCCGCGACCGCCCGCGTTACCACGACATCATACTGGCCGCGGTGCTGTTCGTCGCGGCCTATTTCTTCGGCACGGCCGCTCAGGCCACTGACATTCACTCCCAGTTCACGGGCGGTCCGTTCCACAAAAGCCACCTTTTTGGCGGTGGCGTCCAGCGCCGTGATTTGCAGTTCCGGCCGCACAATGGCCAGCGGCAGTGCTGGAAAGCCGGCTCCGGTGCCCAGGTCCAGCACCTTAACTGCACCCTGCCAGGCCTCAGCGTTCAGGCAGCTCAGCGAATCTACAAAGTGCTTGAGCACCACATCTTGCTCGCTTTGCAGTGCTGTCAGGTTCATCTGTGCCGAGCCCTCCTGCAAGCGGCGGTAGAGGTGGTCAAATAGGTCCTCTTGCGCGGCGGTCAGTGGCTGACCGGCTTCGGCTGCCGCCTCTCTGAGCAGGGACCGGCCCGTTTCCGAAAGGGCAGCGGGCGGATGGGCGTCGGCAGGGGCGGCACTGTCAGACATCATTCCTGGCAGTATAGCCATCAGGCCGGGCCCGCCGATGTTTCACATGAAACATTCGAGGAATTGTTCAGTTGTCGTTTCACGTGAAACAAGCCTGGTCCCTCCCGCTGCGGTGAAACAGAAGAGGGGTTAGGCCGGTTCCGCAGCAGCTTGACGCTGCTTCAGATGCACCAGCAGTGCGCTGATGTCGGTGTGCCGGACACCCTGAATGCGGCTGGCCTGCTCAACCGTGGCCGGGGCGTGCTTCAGTAGCTTTTCGCGGCCTTCCAGTGAGAGGGCCGGCACAGCGCCGAAGTCCACGCCACTCAGGCTCAAGCGGCCGGCCTTGGCTTCAGCGTTCAGCTGCCGGCGGGCACGTTCCAGATAGCCAGCGTATTTCACCTGGATTTCCAGCGATTCTTTTTCCTCCCGGTCCAGCGGGGGCAGGGTGATGCCCCTCTCTTCGAGTTCAGCCAGGGTTATCTCAGGGCGCCGCAGCCAGCTGTCGGCCGGCTTGCCTTCCAGCTTCTCGCGGGTCAGGGCCTGCCGGCCAGCTTCCACCCGGGCGTATTTCTCCTGCACTGCCGCCAGCCGCTCGGCCGGGACCAGACCCAGCTGGTGGCCCAGCAGAGTCAGGCGCTCGTCGGCGTTGTCCTGCCGGACCAGCAGGCGGTGTTCTACCCGGCTGGTCATCATCCGGAAGGGTTCGTCGCAGCCCTTGAGAATCAGATCATCCAGCAGCACACCCAGGTATCCGTCGGCGCGGCTGAAGGTCATTTCAGGCAGGTCGGCGGCGCGGCGGGCGGCGGCAGTGCCGGCCACCAGCCCCTGCATGGCCGCTTCCTCATAACCGCTTGTGCCGTTGATCTGTCCAGCGGTGTAGACGCCGGGCAGCCGGCGCGATTCGAGGTTCATGGTCAGCTCGGTGGAATCCACCACGTCGTATTCCACTGCGTAGGCGTAGCGCTGAATCACTGCCTGCTCGAAGCCGGGCAGTGTGCGCACCAGGATGTCCTGCACCTCGGGCGGCAGGCTGGAGGAAAAGCCCTGCAGATACACCTCGCTGGTCTGGAGGCCTTCTGGTTCCACGAACAGCAGGTGCCGGTCGTGATGGGCAAAGCGCATGATCTTGTCCTCGATGCTGGGGCAGTAGCGGGCGCCGGTGGCGTCGATATCGCCGGCGTACATGGGCGAGTAACCGATGTTGGCCCGCACCAGCTCATGGGTATGCGGCGTGGTGTGGGTCTGCCAGGTGGGGGAGGCCTCGGCCAGCGGTCCGGGTGTGCCGGTAAAGCTGCGGGCCGGGCGGTCGGCCGGGATGACAGTCAGGTCCTCGAAACGGACCGAGTCGGCCCGCACCCGCGGCGGGGTGCCGGTCTTGAAGCGCTTGAGGCTGTGGCCGCCCCGTTCCAGGGCGCCGCTGAGAAAGCGGGAAGGCGGCTCACCCTGGCGGCCCTCGTGACGCGACTGCCGGCCGTACCAGGTCACGCCGCGCATGAAGGTGCCAGCGGCGATGACCACGCTGCGGGCCCGGAAGCGCCGGCCGTCGGTGGTGATGACCCACCAGCCGCCCTGGCCGTCACTTTCCAGGTCGGCCGCTTCGCCGCGCAGGATGTCCAGGTCCGTTACATTCAGCAGCGCGTCCTGAGCCGCTGTAGCGTACTGGTCGCGCTCGTTCTGCACCCGCAGCGACTGCACCGCCGGGCCCTTGCTGGCGTTCAGCACCCGGGTGTGAATGGCAGTCTGGTCGGCCAGCGTCGGCATCAGGCCGCCTAGGGCTTGTAGCTCGAACACCAGCTGGCTTTTGCCGGGGCCGCCCACCGACGGGTTGCAGGGCATCCGGCCGATGGTGGCCGGGTTGCCGATCAGCAGTGCGGCCCGGCCGAACTTGGCAGCGGCCCAGGCGGCTTCTATTCCCGCGTGGCCGCCGCCGATCACTATGACGTTCCAGCGGTTCTTCATGCCCGCCAGCTTAGCGAGTGAAGACGCCAGGCATTGTGTGCTGGCGGGAACGATAGAGGCGCCGAAGCTGGCCGGCACGGGCCTATTTTTAGCATCTGTAAAGCCCTCTAGGCACTCATCTGGCGTGAGGCGAAATGATAGCGAGTTGTAAGACATCTCTGAACAAGTAGCCGCCTGGAAGACTGTTCAGCACGCCTTCTGGTGGCCTTCCTCCCTGCCTTCTGCCCACTTGTGCGTGCCCTGTTTGGGTTATGATGCGGCCACGCATAACCCCACAACTCAGCTTTGACCTGACTGGCCATTCCCGGTACGCAGGACGCTGCCTGACAGCATGTCCTGGCACCCTTTCTGACCAGTCAGGCGGAGAAACAGGGCCCGGGGGCCAGCTTGCTTGGCCTCCTGCCAGGCCCAAGGACCAGGAGGCCAAGTCATGAAGATTCAACCGTTCACTGCGGAACCCATCTGCTGGGTGTCCGAACAGGGCGAGCTGCTTCAGCCGTTGCCGGAGCGATACACCCCTGAATTCATCCGGTCGCTGCACCGCGAGATGTTCCGCGCCCGCGAATTCGACCGCAAGCTGATCACCCTGCTGCGGCAGGGACGCACCAGCTTTTATGCGCAGGCCCACGGCATGGAAGCCACCCAGGTGGGGCTGGCCCTGGCCTGCCGCGCCGGGCACGACTGGTGGTGGCTCTACTACCGCGATCACCCGATTCTGCTGACTCTGGGCGTGCCGATGCTGCAGATCATGAGCCAGATCATGGGCACCAGTTCTGACCTGTGCAAAGGCCGCCAGATGCCGCACCACTTCAGTGCGCCCGAGCAGCACGTGGTCTCGATCAGTTCCAGCATCGCCTCGCAGGTGCCGCCCGCGACCGGCACAGCCATGGCGCAAAAATATCTGGGCACCGACGAAATTACTGTCTGTACTTTCGGAGACGGCGCAACCAGTGAGGGCGACTGGCACGCTGGGGTCAACATGGCCGCTGTGAAACAGGCCCCGGTGATGTTCGTCTGCGAGAACAACCAGTGGGCGATCTCCACCGGCGTGGCCAACCAGACGGCCAGCGAAACCATTCACGTCAAGGCGCGCGCTTACGGCATTCCCGGCTATTACGTGGACGGCAACGATATCGTGGCCGTGCTGGAAGTGATGAGCGCGGTGGCCGAGCATGTCCGCAGCGGAGAAGGTCCCGCCATTGTGGAAGCGCTGACCTACCGGGTGGGTTCTCACTCCAACGCCGACGCCGACGCCGAAAAGCAGTACCGCACCCGCGAGGAAGTGGCGCAGTGGACCGGCCGCGACCCGATTGAGCGGGTAGAGAAACTGCTGGCAGGGCTGGGCCACCCCATCACGCCAGAGGAAAAAGAAGCGCTGGCTCAGGAAATCGGCGCCGAGCTCAACGCCGCTATCGAGGAAGCGGCCGCCAGCGGCGCGCCGACCTGGGACGTGATGTTTCAGGACGTTTACGCCGAGCAACCCCCGCACCTGGCCGAGCAGGAAGCCTACGTGCGCGCCGAACAGGAGGTGGGTGTATGAGCCTGACTGCCCAGAATGCCGCCCAGAACGACGCCAATCAGAACGATGCCAATCAGTCCGAGATGTCCCAGAATCCGGCCGCCCCGCAGGCTGCTTCCAGCGAAACCCGCACCATTAACCTGATTACCGCTGTGACCGAGGCGCTTGACGAGGAATTGACCCGCGACGAGCGGGTGGTGGTTTTCGGAGAAGACGTGGGCCCGCGTGGCGGTGTGTTCATGGCAACCGCTGGCCTGACGGCCAAGCACGGTGAGCACCGGGTCTTCAATACCCCGCTGTCCGAAGCGGCCATCGTGGGCGCCGCGGTGGGCATGGCGGTGCGCGGCATGCGTCCGGTGGCCGAAATCCAGTTTGCCGATTACATGGGCCCCGCTTTTGACCAGATTCTGTCTCAGGTGGCCAAGATGCGCTACCGCTCGGGTGGCCACGACACGGCGCCGTTGGTGATTCGCACGCCGTCCGGCGGGGGCGTTAAGGGCGGGCACCACCACAGCCAAAGCCCCGAAAGCTACTACCTGCATATGGCCGGGGTGCAGGTGGTGATGCCCAGCACGCCTTACGACGCCAAGGGCCTGCTCAAGTCGGCGCTGCGCGGCCAGGACCCGGTGATCTTTTTCGAACCCAAGCGGCTCTACCGTGCGGCCAAAGGCGAGGTGCCGGCCGCCGACTACACCGTGCCTATCGGCAAGGCGGCGCTGCGCCGTGAAGGCAGCGACATCACCATCATCGGGTACGGCGGGGTGATGCCCGACGTGCTGGACGCCGCGCAGGCGCTGGCCGCTGAAGGTGTGCAGGCCGAGGTGCTGGACCTGCGCTCGCTGATGCCCTGGGACAAGGAAGCTGTGCTGGCCAGCGTCGCCAAGACGGGCCGGGCAGTGCTGGTCAGCGAGGCGCCCCGCACTGCCAATTTCATGGGCGAGGTGGCTTACTCCATTCAGGAGGCGCTGTTCGATTCGCTGCTGGCGCCGGTGCTGCAGGTGGCGGGCTTCGACACGCCCTACCCCTACGTGCAGGACCGCATTTACCTGCCCAGCGGAAACCGCATCGCGGCCGCCTGCGTGAAGGCGCTCAACTACTAGGCCCGGTGCCAGGCCGGCAGGCGCGGTGGGACCCGGCCCGGGTCTCTGCCCTCCCCCGGCGCTGCGCCGCTGTCATTCCTTTTTCCCGTATTTCCCGGAGTTCCTGAATCCCAGGAAGTCCAGCAACAAATGAACGAGCGAGGTAATCCATGAAAGAAGTGCTGCTGCCCGAACTGGCCGAAAGTGTGGTCGAGGGTGAAATTCTCAAATGGCTGGTGGCAGAAGGCGAGAGCGTCACTGCCGAACAGCCGCTGTGCGAAGTGATGACCGACAAGGTTACGGTGGAACTGCCCAGCCCTTTTGCCGGCACCGTGGCCCGGCTGCTGGTCAAGGAGGGCGACCTGGTGGCAGTGCACGCCCCGATTCTGCAACTGGACGAGACCGGCGGAGCAGCTTCGGCCGGGGCTGCTCCGGCAGCCGGTGCGCAGCCCAGCCCCGAGCAGGCTATTCAGGACACTGCCGAGAACCCGGCGACCAGCGACGTACAACTGCCCCAGACGGAACAGGCGCAGGGTGCGGCAAGCGGCTCAGCCTCCAAAGACGACGATTCCAGCAGTCTTTTCCAGGCTTTTGAAACTGGCGGCGCCGTGAGGGTGCAGGGTCTTGGCCAGCCGGGTGCAGCCACGCCTTCGCAGGCGGCCCGTGAGGCTGGAAATCTGGGTGCCACGGCAGCTGCCAGCCGCAGCGGCCCCGGCCGGGTACTGGCGGTGCCGGCGGCCCGGCAGCTGGCCCGTGAAATGGGCCTTGATCTGCAGGAGGTGAAGGGCAGCGGCCCCAACGGCCGCATCCGGATTGCCGATGTGGCGGGCCACCTCAAGGCCCAGGCCACTCCGGCCCCGGCTGCGGCGGGCGGCGGGCAGGGCGGCCTGCCGGTGCCACCGGTGCAGTACCGCACACCCAAAGGCTACGAGCACCTTGAAGACCGGGTCCCGCTGCGGGGCATGCGCCGCGCCATCTCCAACCAGATGCTGGCCAGCCACCTCTACACCGTGCGCGCCCTGACGGTGGACGAGGTCAACCTGACCCAGCTGGTGCGCTTCCGCAGCCGGGTCAAGGACGAGGCGGCGGCGGCCGGGGTCAAGATCAGCTATCTGCCGTTTATCTTCAAGGCGGTGGCGGCAGCGCTCAAGAAGTACCCTAGCCTCAACACCTCGCTGGACGAGGCCACCCAGGAAATCGTGCAGAAGCGTTACTACAACATGGGCATGGCGGTGGCGACCGAGGCCGGGCTGACCGTGCCGGTGCTGCGCGATGTAGACAAGAAATCGGTGTACGAGCTGGCCCGCGAGGTGGTGGACCTCTCCAGCCGTGCCCAGGAAGGCCAGCTGAAGCCCGACGAGCTGGCCGGCAGCACCTTTGCCATCACCAACATCGGTTCTATCGGGGCACTGTTCTCCTTCCCGATCATCAACGTGCCCGATGCGGCCATTCTGGGCATTCATTCCATCCAGAAGCGGCCCATCGTCAACGAGCGCGATGAGGTCGAGGTGGCGCACATGATGTACCTCTCGCTCTCGTTCGATCACCGCCTGGTGGACGGCGCCGAGGCGGCCCGCTTCTGCAAGGAAGTGATTCGCCTGCTGGAAAACCCCGACCGCCTGATGCTGGAAGCGATGTAAGAACGCGGCCGTGTCAGCCCTGGACACGGCTGCTGAGAGATGCCACCCGCGCTGGCTGCCGGGTGGCGCTTTGCTGTTTCGCTCTTGCCCTATAGCCAGCCACCATACGGCGCATTGCTCTGCGGTTTCAGGGCAGCTAAAGAAAATGCAGGCGCGGGTCACTTCGGCGTCAGCTTGGTTGTTTATGCTGGGGGTATTGACAGCTGCGCTGAGGCCGCCTTGGCCTTGCCTCACAGCAAAACCCGAGCATGGAATGGAGAAAAAAATGACACATAAAATTGCTGGAAAATGGTTCAGAGGGGTGATCACCCTGCTGGCACTTTCTGGCCTGGCTGCGCCGGCCGGCGCACTGGACATGATGATCTGGGACCAGAACCTGGATACCAAGCTGGCTTACGGCGAATCACAGGGCGGTGCGATGCATGGGCAGATTGTCCGTGACGCTTCGGGCGGCGTGGTGATTCTGTTCTCGCGCAGTGACCTGGAGCGCAACCGCACGCTGTATTCGGGCCTGCGCTCGCGCTACGAGGGTGAAGTGCGTGGCGGGCAGGTGCTGATCAAGGTGCCCGGCGGCCTGCAAACGTTGGAGAAATTTCTGGCCGGCTATAAACTGAAACTTGAACTGACCGAGATTTCCGGAGGACGCTGAATGTTGCCCCAACTGCTGCTGGTCGAAGATGATCCCCACCTGGGACCGCTGCTGCGCGATTACCTGAACGCCGATTATCAGGTGCAGCACGCGGCCACCCTGCGCGCCGCCGAAGACTGGCTGGGCACCCACGCCCCGCAGCTGATCCTGCTGGACCTGAACCTGCCCGATGGTGACGGCCTGGACCTGGTGACGCAGCTGCGGCAGTATTCCTCTACGCCGGTGCTGGTGCTGTCGGCCCGCTCCGACGTGCAGCAGCGGGTGGCGGGGCTGAACGCCGGCGCCGACGACTACCTGACCAAGCCGTTCGCCATGCCCGAGTTGGAAGCGCGCATCACGGCGCTGCTGCGGCGCACCGCGTCGGGCGGCGGGGTCAACCTGGGCAACACCAGCCTCTCGACCAGTTCGCTCACCATGACGGTGGGCGAGCAGAACATCAACCTCACCGAGCACGAGGCCCGCATTCTGGAACTGATGATGCGCACGCCCGAGCGGGTCTTCAGCCGGGCCGATATCGAGTCACACCTCTACGGCTGGGAAACCCCCAGCTCCAACTCGGTTGAGGTGAGAATCTCGCAGCTGCGCAAGAAGCTCGACGGCGCCGGTTCGGACCTGCGGATTCGCACCATTCGCAACGTCGGCTACGTGCTGCAAAGCTGAGCGCCCCGGTGCCCGCACCCCTGCCGACCCCGAGTAACGCCAAGGTGGCCTGGCACGAGAGCCTGCGCTTCCGGCTGGCGCTGGCCTTCAGCCTGGTCACGCTGGTGCTGGTCACGTTGGTGGGCGGCGCCATGATGACCCTGCTGCTGCGCGGCATGGACACCCAGTTCCAGATGCGTCTGGCTGACCGGGCCGATACATTGTCGCTGCGGCTGAGCAGTCCTTCCGAGGGCCTGGGCGAGTCGCTGGGGCCGGCGCTGGACAATTTCTCGGCGGTGCTGGACGAAGGCGGCAAGGTGATTCTGGCGCCCAAGGATTCGTCGCTGCCGCTGCAAATCGGGGATCAGTTTCCCTACCCGCTGGACGGCGACCTGATGTCCGGCGGCGTGCCTTTCCGGGGCCTGTCGCGCCGGCTGACCGGGTCTTTTTTCGAGGGACAGACCCTCTGGGTGGCGCTGCCCAGCGAATCTCTACTGGACGCCCGCGAGGCGGCCCGCCGCGCCCTGCTGCTGGCGATGATCGTGACGCCGCTGCTGACCCTGCTGCTGGGCTACCTGCTGGGCCAGCGGATGCTGTCGCACCTGGGCCGCGCTGCCGAGCTGGCCGATCAGATCGACCCGGCCCATAGCGTGGCCGCGTTGCCGCTGCCCAACCGCCAGGACGAGGTTCACCGCCTGATCAGCGCCATCAACCGGCTGCTGGTGCGAATTGACGCGCAGCAGACCCGCGAAAAGGCGCTGCTGGGCCAGATCGTGCATGAGCTGGGCGCCCCGCTGACGGTGCTCAAGGCCACCCTGGACCGCGCCGGCGAACGCAGCGGCGACCCCGAAATCCAGAAGGCGGCCCTGGTCACCGATGAGCTGACCTTCACCACCCAGGACCTGATGCAGCTGGCCCGAGGTGACCTGGACATGAAGCTGGTGTGGCACCTGATTCATGCCGGCACCCTACGCGACCGGCTGGAGCGGCTGGTGCCCGGCACCGAGTACGCCGGCGACTGGAGCGGCATGATTCTGTGCGACCCCGACCGCCTGACCCAGGCCCTGCGGAACCTGCTGGCCAACGCCCGCCGGGCCGCCGGGCCGGACGGCCGGGTCACCCTGACGCTGGAAGCGGTGGGGGATCAGTTGCAGTTCACGGTGAATGACAGCGGGCCCGGCCTACCGGACGACCTGGGCGAGAGTATTTTTGACCCGTTTGTCAGCGGCAGCGGGTCCAGCGGGCTGGGTCTGAGTGTGAGCCGGCAGATTGCGGCGCTGCACGGCGGGCAGCTGACTGGCGGCAATGGCCCGGCCGGAGGCGCCGAGTTCCGCCTCAGCATCCCTGACGCCCTGCTGGATAGTGGCGACGACGATGATGACTGGGCTGAGGACGACGAGCCCGAAGCCACCCCCGTTTCGGCGCTGCACTGACCGGCGCCGGCCTGGCGTGGCCGGCTGGCAGCGCACGCTTCTTTCTGTACCTACTTCCTCTATGCTGCGGGCGTGAGCCTGTTCGACTCTGGCCCTGTTCCTGGCCCGGCTGCCGCTGACCCCTTCGGTGCCGAACTGCTGGCGCTGCTGACCCTGCGCCTGACTCCCGGCCTGGGCCCGCGCCGGCTGGAAGCGGTGCGGCGGCACTTCGGCTCGGCGCAGCAGGCGCTGGCGGCACCCTCCGGCGCCCTGCGGGAGGTGGAAGGGCTGGACCGCCGCAGCGCTGCGGCCATCGGCACGGCGGTCCCAGCCGAAGCGGCCGAGCAGGAACTGGAGAAGGTGGCCGCCGCCCGGCAGCAGGGCAAGGACATCACGCTATTGGGGCGCGGTCTGCCGGGGTATCCGCCTGCGCTGGAAGCCCTGGGCGACCCGCCACCGGTGCTGTGGGTGCGCGGGACACTGCCAGAGCTGCCGGCTGTGCCGCCGTCGGTGGGGATAGTGGGCACCCGCAGCGCCAGCCCTCACGCCCTGAGCCTGACCCGCCAGATTGCCGCCGAGCTGGCTGGCGCCGGACTGGTGGTGGTCAGCGGTCTGGCCCGCGGCGTGGACACAGCGGCTCACAGCGCTGCGGTGGACGCTGGCGGCCTCAGCCTGGGCGTGGTGGGGCACGCGGTGGACCGGGTCTACCCGGCCGAGAACGTGGACCTGGCCCGCCGGCTCACGCTGATCAGCGAGTACCCGCTGGGCACCGGGCCCAAGGCACACCATTTCCCCCAGCGCAACCGCCTGATTGCGGCCCTCTCGGCCGGCGTGCTGGTGGTGGAAGGCGAGCTGAAGTCAGGGTCGCTGATTACTGCCACCCACGCGCTGGAGTGCGGGCGCACCGTGTTCGCGGTGCCGGGCCGCGCCGGCGACCTGCGGGCTGCTGGCCCCCACCGCCTGCTGCGCGAGGGCGCCGTGCTGACCGAAACCGCCGGCGACATCCTGACCGAGCTGGGCTGGTCAGTCGCTCAGCCTGTGGCCGCGGAGGCGCCTGACCTGCCCCCGGAACAGGCCGCCGTCTACGCCGCCCTCAGCGAACCGCGCACGCTGGACGACCTGGCTGCCCTGACTGGCCTGAGCCTGCCGGAACTGCAAACCGCCCTGATGATGCTGCAACTCTCCGGCCTGGCCGAGGAAAGCGGCGGCCGTTGGCTGCGGCGCTGAGTTTGTTTCCCTGGCCCAGCAGCCTTCAGCAGAACTGCGGCGCCGTCAGGAACAGCAGCAAGCTGGACCCCAGCAAGAACGGGGTCAGGATGGGATGAAAGGTGCGCCGCTGCGGCAGGTGCCGGCTGAGCAGCGGAGGCAGGCCGTCCACAAACAGCAACAAGCCTGACAGGAGCTGCAGGCTCTTGCAGCTGGGCAAAAAACGGGACAGCCAGGGGAGCAGATACAGTTCCAACAGCAGCAGCGCAAAAACGGCCAGGCCAGCCGCCACATACTCGGCCGTGCGGCTGTGCGGCTGCCTGGCTGCTCCGAGTCTTGTGCCATGGTTCAGCTCACCACTGGCGCTCAGCCCATCCGGTGCCGGTACACCAGCTGCCCGCCCAGCAGGCCGCCGGCCAGCGCCAGCCCCAGGCCCGCTCCGCTCAGCGCTTTGCCCAGGCCACGCTTGCCTTGCTTGCGGGCCAGCAGCGAGCCGGCACTCAGCAAAAAAGCGGTTTCGTTCAGGGCGCCGTGAATCAGGCCGGTGCGGCGGGCCTGGCCGCGGGCGGTGGCCCACTCAGTCCAGCCGGCCGCCACGGTGCCCACGGCACCCACGGTGCTCAGCAGCAGCACGGTGTCGGCCGCCTTCTCGTACTGCTCGCGTTCCTGTTCGTCCTGGGCCAGCGGGGCAAAGTCCAGCAGGGCTGTGATCATCCAGCCGCCCAGCGGCAGATGCACCAGCGCCGGGTGCAGCGGGTGGCCCAGCCACTCACCGCGCAGGGCGTCCACCACGCCCTCAGGCAGCAGGTCCAGGCCGCCGTTCAGCAGGTTCTGTAGTTCTACCGAGAGTTCGTTGACGGTCTGGTGTTCGGAAAGCATGTCTTCGATCTGGTTGCTGGGCTTGGGGTCTGCGAAGGACAGGTTCATGGTGTTCACCTCTGGAAAGGAAAGTGGGTAAAGAAAGCGGGAAAAAAGAAACTCGGCTGTGCCCGCAGTCTAGCCAGCCCCGCCTGAGAACGGACCCGGCCGCAGCTTGCCGGATGCTTTACACTCTGGGGTTGATGACGTTTCCTTCCTCCCGCCCCGCGCCCCACTCCGGGCAGGCGCCGCGCAGTCAGCCGCAGCCGGGCCACCGCTACGACGTGGCCGTGATTGGGGCCGGCCTGGCCGGCAGTGAACTGGCCCTGCGGCTGGCCCAGGCCGGGCAGGACGTGCTGCTGGTCACCCAGGCTCTTGACCATGTGGGCAACCTCTACGCGCCGACGCTGGCCGGCGCCGACCTGCCCCAGAGCAGCCGGCTGGGCCAGCTGGCCGCCGACCTGCCGGAAGACGCCGACAGCTGGACTTTTCACCGCCGCCTCAAGACCCTTCTGGAAAGTACTGACGGCCTGCACCTGCTGCAAAGCACTATTACGGCCCTGGATGAGGAAGAAGAAGACGGCCCGGACGGGGCAGGCAGCCTGATTCGGCTCAGCAGCTGGGAAGGTCCGGCCCTGACGGCCCACCGCGCCGTGCTGGCGGTGGGGGCTTTCCTGAAGGGACGTTTGCTGGTGGGCGACACCCTGGAAGATGCTGGCCGCCTCTCGGAAGTCGCCTACGATTTTCTGGCGGATGATCTGGCCCGCAGCGGAGTGTACCTGACCGGCGCGGCGCAGGAGGCTGCTGCCGTGGAAGGCGCGCCGCCTTACGAGGTGCGTTTTCTGACCCTGGCCGACAGTGAGCTGGACGGCTTCCGGGTAGAGCGTTTCAGCGGGGTGTATGCGCTGGGCCGCTGCACCGCACAGGGAGATTCCTACCGCCGGGTGCTGAAAGATGCGGCGCAGCTGGCCGCCGAGCTGACCGGGCAGCCCGGCCGGGCCTCGGCAGGGGAGAGCGCATGATTTACCGCCTGGGTGATTTTCAGTTTCCGTCGGCCCCCGAGCAACTGTATCCGGAGACACCGCAGCGGCCCTGGGTGCTGGAAGTGGGCTTCGGTGACGGCCGGTTCTGGCCGCACTACGCCCGCACCTTTGCCGAGGTGCCCAATTACCTGGGCGTGGAACTCAGCGGGGTGTCGCTGCTCAAGGCGAACCGCTGGCTCAAAGCGGCTGGCCTGACGAATGCCGTGCTGACCAAGCTGCCTGCCGAGGTGCTGGTGCGCGAGGTGATTCCCCACGGGGCGCTGGACGAGATCGTGGTGAATTTCCCCGACCCCTGGCCCAAGGCCGGCCACGAAGACCACCGGCTGCTGCGCGCTCCTTTTTTCCAGCTGGCCGCCAGCCGCCTGAAACCCGGCGGGGCCGTTCTGCTGACCACCGACCACGACGAATACTTCGAGTTTGCCTGCGAGCAGGCGGCGGCCAGCGGGGTGATGCGCACCGAGCTGACTCAGCCGCCGGCCGCTGCGCTGGAAACCAAATACGCCCTGAAGTGGCGCGACCTGGGCCTCAGCCCCCGGCACGCCCGCTTTGTGCCCACCGCCCACCCGGCCGTGCCCAGTAGCGGCTACGCGCCTTTCCCCGCCGACCCGGAGGACCCCGCCGTGCCCCACAGCATCGTTCAGCTGCCTGACAGCTTTGACCCCCAGACCTTCAGTAAGCACACGGCCGTTCACCCGCGCGGCGCCTGGACCGTGGTGCTGCTGGACCTGTACGCCAGCCTGCGCCGCAGCGACCACGGCCGCAGCTGGGTGGCGCTAGCCCACGTGGAGGAGGGCGGCCTGACCCAGGAAGTTCTGATTGATGTCACTGCCCGCGAGGACGGCAGCACCCTGGTGCGCCTGAGCCGCTTCAGTGGGCCGATCATCACGCCCGGCGTGAAAGCGGCTGTCGGCGTGCTGACCGATGTTCTGGCGGGCCTGGGCGCCGAGGTGAGGCACCGAGGCTACTAGAGCATTTGGCAAAAAGCTGGCACCGCTTTTTGGCGAGCGAAGCGAGTACAAAACAAAGAAGCAGAACGAACTTGCAAAGCTGCGGAGCAGAGAATGGAGTGGGTGGCGGCGCCCTTCCGACGCACGCATAATTTGGAGAACTGCTCTAGCCCCTGGCCAGCTTCTCTCAGGCTTGCCGGATGAGGTGCAGCTGCGGCGCCGCCGGCAGCCGGCTGAGGTCCAGCTCGGTCCAGTGGCTGTGCGCGGTGACCACCGGCACGCCCAACCGCGCGGCCATCGCCAGAGCGTACCGGTCGCCCAGCGAGAGGCCCGACTGTGGGCCTAGGCTGGCCAGCTGCGCGGCCCGCTCAGCGTCCTCGCCCTGGCCCACGTCGATATGAATGAGCTTTTTCAGGCGGGCGGCCACCAGGTCGGGTTCGTGAACATCGGCGCGGCGCGACAGCTGGGTGAGCATTTCGGTCCAGGTGACGGCGTGCATGGCCGAACTTTCCAGCAGTTCGGCCACACTGTCGGCGCCTTCCCGGTTGAGGATATAGCTGAGCAGCGAGCTGGCGTCCAGCACACAGCGGGTGGGTGTCATGTCCAGCATTGTAGACTGCCCGTCTGCCATGACTCTTTCAGCGACAGACCCTCGGTTCGGCCAGCAACCCATGAAGCTGCTGTTGCCGGCGCTGCGCCGCGCACTCCTGGCGGATGGAGAAGTCACCTGCCAGGTCCCCGACCCGGACCTGGGCGTGGGCCTGTACGCCGGCGAAAGCGGTCCAGTCGGGCGGCACCGGCCCTGGGGGGTCTGGACCGACCTGGCCGATGTGCTGGACGCACACCTGTTGATCGGTGAGCGGCAGCCTGGCGGGCAGCGGCACCTCACTTTTCGCCGCCGCGCCGGACGGCTGGAGACGGCACAGGACTACGGCGCAGAGAGTGAATTTGCCCGGGTAGACAAGCTGGAAGACCCGGTCTTTTTGCTGACTCTGGTCGAGGCGCTGCGGCGGGTGGGCCCCCCGGAGGCCGGCCGGGTGCTGGCGCTGGGCACCGGCAGCGGCCGCGAGCTGGACGCCTTGGCGCTGGCCTTTCCGGGCCGCCGGCTGGACGTGCTGGGGCTGGACCTGGACGCTTCGGCGCTGGCGGCCGCGCAGGCCCGGCACCCGGACTTCGCCTTTCTTCAGCAGGACATCGGCGCCCTGCCGCCGGAGCTGGGCCGCTTCGATCTGGTGCTGGCGCTCAGTGTGCTGCAAAGCCCCCGGGTAGGGTTGGACGCGGTACTGCGCTCGCTGCACCGCTCGCACCTGACCTCTGGCGGCGGGCTGGTGCTGGGTTTTCCCAACGCCCGCTACAGCGGCGGCGAACTCAGCTATGGCGCGCGGCTGCGCAATTTCGAGCGGCCTGACCTCAGCCTGCTGATGGCGGACGTGGCCCAGGCCCGGCGCTACCTGAACAAACACGGCTACAAGGTCTTCGTGACCGGCAAGTACGAGGTGCTGGTCACGGCCCTGCCGGCGGCAGCCCGCACCCCGACTGGGCTGGAACTGTAACGGCTGGAGCTGGCTTCAAAAGAACCAGGCCGCCGGGGTTTTCTTCCGGCAGCCTGGCAAATGCCCAGGGGGCTTACTGCTTGATGTCTTCCATGTTTTCCTGCAGCTCGTCCAGCTTCTTCTGCTGGTCGGCTTTGGGGTCCAGGCCGTTGGCGTCGGTTTCGCCGGTCGCGCCCTGCATGCCTTCGCTGATTTCCTTCTGCTGATCGGTATCGACGTAGCCGCTGGTGCTGGTCTCGTTGTCTTTGTTGGTCATGCTTCAGTCTGTGCCCTGAAGCGGCGCCGGTGCTGAGGAGCGGCCCAAACCGGCGTTAATGCTGCGCGCTGATGGCGGTAGCGGCGGCCGTAGCCGCTGTATGCTCGGCGTCGGCCCAGCCCACCTGCACCGCCTCGCCGGCCAGCCGCGCCATGATGGGCTGCTCGACCAGGGGATCACCCGTCACGAAATAGGTGACCTGTGGCGCACAGCCGCCGGCCTCTGCGGGTGCCAGCAGGCCGCGTTCCCGCAGCACCCGGGCAGTTTGCCGGGCTACGGCCTCGCCGCTGTCGATCAGGGTGAATTGCTCCTTGAATTCGCGGCGGATGCTGCCAGCCAGAAAAGGGTAATGGGTGCAGCCCAGCACCAGCTGGTCGGCGCCGGCCTCGGCCAGCGGGCGCAGCAGCAGCCGCAGCAGGGCGCGGGCGTCGGGGCTGTCGGCCTCGCCGCGTTCGACCAGTGGCACCAGTTCGGGGCTGGTGGTCAGCATGACCTGCACGCCGCGCGGCGCGGCCCACTCGGCCACCGACTGCTGCAGTTTGGAGCCGCGCAGGGTGGCGGGGGTCGCCATTACCCCGATCACGCCGCTTTGGGTATTCAGCGCCGCCGGTTTGACGGCTGGCACCAGCCCCACGATGGGCCAGTCGGGAAAGACATGACGCAGGTGCTGCAAACCGTAAGCCGAAGCGGTGTTGCAGGCCACCACCAGCGCCTTGCAGCCTTGGCCGTGCAGCCAGCGGGCCGCCGCCTCGGTCAGTATGCGGATGTCGTCGTCGCTGCGGGTGCCGTACGGCATGTGCGCGGTGTCGGCGAGGTAACAGAAACGCTCGTGTGGCAGGGCGCGGCGCAGTTCGGCCAGCACGCTTAGCCCGCCCACCCCGCTGTCGAATACCCCGATAGGCGCCGCCTCATTCACCGCGCCATCATAGCGCCCGGCCCCGGCCTGCTCCTGTGTCAACTGTGTCTGTGCTGTCACGGCCCTGGGTCAGGCGCCGTGAACCCGCGCCCGCTTCTCGGCTTCGATGGCCCGCTGCAGTTCTCCGATCTGCCGCAGCAGCTGCATCTGCTCGCCCGGCTGCGCAGCGGCCAGCTGGGACTTGAGCAGCTGCACCTCGCTGCGCAGCGACTCGATGCTGAGGCCCACCTGGATATCGTCTACGGCGGCGGCAGCGTAGGCCTGATGCTTGCTCTCGTACTCCTGGTGGCCGGCCCGCGAAATGTTGCCGCTCTGGCGCGTCTCGAACATCAGCCGGATCAGCTGCTGCTCTTCCGGCTGGCCCCGGAAGACGCTCATGATTTCCTCGGTGCTCTCGGCACCCTCGGCCGCCAGCATCACTTTGCGGACCAGTTCGTTGCGCCAGCCCAGGGTACCGTCCAGCTTGGCCAGCAGCCGGGGGTCCACCAGCAGCTGCCGCAGCAGTGCCAGCTCGCGGTCTTCCTCCTGCCCGCCCTGACTCATTCCGGCCAGGTGGGTGTCGGTCAGGGTGCGGCGCTTGGCCTTGGACCCGATCCAGTCGAGCAGCGCGGGTGGGCGAATCTCCAGCAGCTCGCAGACCCGCGCCCGCATCCGGTCGGCGCCCTCGTCTAAGGGGTCGAGGTTCTGCATGCGGGGCAGCAGTTCCAGCAGGATGCGGCGCTTGCCGTCGCGGCTGTCCAGGCCGTGCTTGTCCAGCGCTGCGTGGACGCGGTACTCGATCTCGTCCAGGCCGCCGCTCAGCGCCCGCTGCACGCTGGCCACGTCGCCCTCGCGCAGGGCGTCGGCGGGGTCCTTGCCGCTGGGCACTGAGGTGGCCCGCACCTGAAAGCGGGCACCGACCGTCTGGTCCAGCCCGGACAGGGTGGCCTTGAGCCCGGCCTCGTCGCGGTCGAACATCAGAATCAGCTCGCGGGCGCCCAGCCGTTCCAGCAGCGCGGCATGCTCGGCAGTCAGGGCCGTGCCCAGGCTGGCGACTGCCCCAGTGAAGCCATGCTGGTGCAGCGCAATCACGTCCATATACCCTTCGGCGACAATCAGGGGCTGACCGTCTTTCAGGACGCTGCGGGCACGCTGCAGGCCGTAAAGCAGTTCGCCTTTTTTGAAGGCGTCGGTTTCGGGGGTGTTGAGGTACTTGGGTTTGGAATCGTCCAGCACCCGGCCGCCAAAGCCCACCAGCCGCCCCAGATGGTCGCGGATGGGGAACATCACCCGGTTCCGGAAACGGTCGTAGACTCGGCCCTGCTCGTTGCGGCTCAGCAGGCCGGCGTCCAGCAGTTGCTGCTCGGTCAGGCCGTGGGTGCGGGCATGGCCCAGCAGCCCATCCCAGCCGTCCGGAGCGTAGCCCAGCTCGAATTCCTCAATCATCTGCTCGGTCAGCCCACGGCCCTGAAAATAGGCCAGGGCCGCGCCGTCCAGATGGCTGCGGAAATAATTCAGCGCGAAATCGTTGACGTCGTACAGGTCGCGGCTGACCCGCTCGCCGTAGCGCTGTTCCAGCTGCACGCCGGCCCGCTCGGCCAGCTTGCGCAGGGCGTCGCCGAAATTGAGGTGGTCCATCTCCTGCACGAACTTGAACACGTCGCCGCCGGCCTTGCAGCCAAAGCAGTAGTAATAGCCCTGCTCGGTATCCACCTGAAAGGAGGGGGTCTTCTCCTGGTGAAAAGGGCACAGGCCCTTCATCCGGCCCTTGCCGGCCGGGGTCAGGTTGACATATTCGCCGATCACGTCCGCGATATTCAGCCGCTCGCGCACGTCCTCCTTGGTTCCGATGGTCTGCTCACCTCCCTGGCCGGCAGCCCCGCCAGAGCGGAACCGGGCCGATTCAGCCGCAAAAAGCTCCTGAATGTAACTTCAGGGCCTTTTGCGGCTTGCTCCCTTACCTTACGCCCCGCGGGGCGCTGGGAACCGAAAGCTTGCCCACTTGACAGCCGGGCAGCCGGCGGTTTCCGGAGAGGCTAACCAGTTTCAAAAGAGCCTTGGCTAAATCTGGCAGCCGCATCACTACCCGGCTGAAGGGCTCATTCTTCGGCCCGCAGTCTTAAAAGCAGCTTTGCGCTGTCATCACCCCTTTCAGGAGCTGGAACGGCAAAATAATCCCCATGACGACTGCAAAACTGCAAGGCAAGAAAATCGCCATTCTGGCGGCCGATGGAGTGGAAGACATCGAGCTGGTCAGCCCCCGTCAGGCCATCGAAGAAGCCGGCGGCACCTGTGAACTGATCAGCCTCGAGAGCGGCGAAATTCAGAGCATGGACAGCGACATCACCCCCAAGGCCAAGTACAGCGTCGACAAGACGGTGGCCGATGCCAAGATCAGCGACTACCAGGGCCTGCTGCTGCCCGGCGGCACCGTGAACCCCGACAAGCTGCGCCTGGACAAGAACGCCATGCAGTTCGTGCGTGACGCTTATGACCAGGGTCTGCCGATTGCCGCCATCTGCCACGGCCCTTGGAGCCTCAGCGAAACCGGCATCGCCAAGGGCCTGAAGATGACTTCTTGGCCCAGCCTGCAGCACGAGCTGAAGCTGGAAGGCGCCAACTGGGTGGACGAAGAATGCGTCACCGACAAGGGCGTGGTGACCAGCCGCAACCCGGGTGACCTGCCCGCCTTCAACAAGAAGATTGTTGAAGAATTCGCCGAAGGCAACCACAGCGACCGCCGCTGAGCACCTCCCAGCCTGAACCGCAATCCGCCCCCGCCGGGGCGGGTTTTTTGTTGTGTGCTCTGGACGTCCGGAGCCTCTGGACGGGTCTCGCTCAGCCCCTATCCAGTTGGATACAGTGAGGGCCGTGGACAACCAAAACCTGAAACAGACGCCGCTGCACGCGGCGCACCTGCGGGCCGGCGCCCGGATGGTTCCGTTTGGCGGCTGGGACATGCCGGTGCAGTACGCGGGCCTGAAGGCCGAGCATCAGGCGGTGCGGGAAAACGTGGGCATGTTCGACGTGTCGCACATGGGCGAGTTCCGCTTTACCGGCCCCGGCGCGCTGGCTTTCCTGCAGTACGTGACGCCCAACGATGTCAGCAAGCTCCGGCCCGGCCGCGCCCAGTACAATTGGCTGCCCGGCGCCGAGGGCGGGCTGGTGGACGACATCTTTATCTACCAGGCTGGCGAGCAGGAGTACCTGATGGTGGTCAATGCCGGCAACATCGTCAAGGACTGGGCGCACCTGCAGGCGCTGGCCGGCGACTACGACGTGCAGATGACCGACGAGTCGGAGCAGTGGGTGCTGCTGGCGGTGCAGGGCCCCAAAGCGGCTGAGACGCTGAATGAGCTAACCGACGCCGACCTGCTGGCAGCCAAACGCAACTCCTTTTTCCCCGGACGGCTGCTGGACCATGACGTGTTCTTTGCCCGCACCGGCTACACCGGCGAGGACGGCTTTGAGGTGTTCGTGAAAGCGGCCGAAGGCGAAGCTGTCTGGGAAGCCCTGCTGGAACGGGGCGTCACGCCCGCCGGCCTGGGCGCCCGTGACACCCTGCGGCTGGAAGCCGGCTTCCCGCTCTACGGCCACGAGTTCAGTGACACCATTCACCCGCTGAGCAGCACCTACAGCTGGGTGGTCAAGGACAAACCCTATCTGGGCCGCGCTAACATGGATCAGGCTCCCCGCCAGAAACTGATCGGTCTGAAACTGGAAAAAATCCCCGTGCGGGAAGGCTACCCGGTCTACCAGGGTGATCGGCAGGTCGGTGTGGTAACCAGCGGCAGCACCAGTCCCACCCTGGGCCACCCCATCGCAATGGCCCTGGTGGACGCGGAGGCCGCCGGCGCCGAACAGTTCGAGGTGGAAGTGCGCGGCAAGCGCCATCCGGCCGAGCGCACCGAGCTTCCCTTTCACAAGGCCAAATAAGCTCCTCAAAAGACGCGCCCAGCCGGCCGGGCAGTACACCCGGCCAGCTCCTGGCGCAGAGATAGACCAGAATCTTTCCCGCCCCCCTTTTTTCCAAGGAGACCCTGACATGACCAACCCCACCGAACTGAAGTACGCTCCCTCGCACGAATGGCTGGCCCAGGATGGCAAGGTCGGCATCACCCAGCACGCTCAGGACCAGCTGGGCGACGTGGTGTACGTGGAACTGCCCGAAGTGGGCCGCGAAGTGGAAGCCGGCGAAGCCGTGGCCGTGGTGGAATCGGTCAAGACCGCTTCCGACATCTATGCTCCGGCCAGTGGCACCATCAAAGCCGTGAACGAAGAGCTAGAAGGCAGCCCTGAGCTGGTGAACGAGGCTCCCTTTGAAGGCGGCTGGCTGTTTCAGATCGAAGTGACGGCTGAAGGCGACAACCTGATGGACGCCGACGCCTACGCTGCCGAAAACGGCTGATTCCGCAGGCAGGACCTGGGGCCGCTCGCTGGCCCCGGCGCCTGTTTCGCTGGCCTCGCTGTGGGCTGAGCAGACACTTCTGCCTTTCTCCCTGGCATAATCTGCCGGCCCCACTTTCCCGCCCCCTCCTGCACGCTGCGCTGCGGCGGCGCAGGTGCTGAGGAGTCCCCATGATCCGACTGAATGACCTTCTCCAGACCGACGATTTTATCCGCCGTCATATCGGCCCGAGTGAAACCGAGCAGGCCGAGATGCTGGGTACGCTGGGCCTGTCCAGCCTGGACGAGCTGACCGACACCACCCTGCCCGATCCCATCAAGTTCAGCGGCGAGCTGCAGGTGGGCGAGCCGGTGCCTGAAGCTCAAGCTCTGGCCAACCTGAAAGCCGTGGCCGCCAAGAATAAGGTGTTCCGCTCCTACATCGGTATGGGGTACTTCGGCACGCACGTTCCGCCGGTGATTCTGCGCAACATGCTGGAAAACCCCGGCTGGTACACCGCCTACACGCCCTACCAGGCCGAGATTTCGCAGGGGCGGCTGGAAATGCTGCTCAACTTTCAGCAGACAGTGCAGGACATGACCGGGATGCCCATCAGCAACGCCTCGCTGCTGGACGAGGCCACCGCTGCCGCCGAAGCGATGACCCTGGCCAAGCGTCAGAGCAAGAACAAGGGCAGCAACGTCTTTTTCGTGGCCGACAACGTGCATCCGCAGACGCTGGACGTGGTGAAGACCCGCGCCGAGTACTTCGGGTTCGAGGTGCAGACGGGCGGCGCGGGCGCCATCCCCGAGGGAGCCTTCGGGGCGCTGGTGGGTTACCCCGGCACCCACGGCGAAGTCCTGAACCTCGCGCCGATTGCGGAGAAGGCCCACGCCCAGGGCGCGGCACTCATCGTCGCCACTGACCTGCTGGCCTGCGCCCTGCTGACCCCTCCCGGCGAGCAAGGCGCGGACATCGTGGTGGGCAGCGCCCAGCGTTTCGGCGTGCCGATGGGCTTCGGTGGGCCGCACGCGGCGTTCCTGGCCTGCCAGAAGGGCTTCGAGCGCTCTATGCCGGGCCGCGTCATCGGCGTGAGCAAGGACGCGCGCGGCAACACCGCCCTGCGGATGGCGATGCAGACCCGCGAGCAGCACATCCGCCGCGAGAAGGCCACCTCTAACATCTGCACCGCGCAGGCGCTGCTGGCGAACATGGCCGCCGCCTACGCCGTGTGGCACGGGCCAGAAGGCATCCGGACCATTGCCGAGCGCGTCCACCGCATGACTGGGATTCTGGCGAAGGCGCTGAACGACGCTGGCATCAAGACGAATGAGACGTTCTTCGATACGCTGAGTTTTGAAGTCAAATATTGGGAAGATGTCATCACACGCCAACAGGAAAAGAAAATCAATTTCCGCGTTCAAAAGACTGGTGACATCAAAGACCATACGCTCGGCTGGTTCTGTATCAGCCTCGACGAAACCGTCACTCCGCAAGACCTCGCCGACATCATCGAAGTGGTGACGGGCAAGCAAGTGGATGTGCAGAAGCTAGATGCCGACGCGGTGGACGGCATCCCCGCCCCCCTCAAGCGCCAGTCGGACTTCCTCACCCACCCGGTCTTCAACACGCACCACTCCGAGCACGCCATGTTGCGTTACCTCAAGGGGCTGGAGAACAAGGATTACAGCCTCACGCACGGCATGATTCCGCTGGGGAGCTGCACCATGAAGCTCAACGCCACCACCGAGATGATTCCGGTGACGTGGCCCGAGTTCGGCGGCCTGCACCCCTTCGCGCCCGAGTCGCAGACGCAGGGCTACGCCGAGATGCTGGCCGAGCTGGAGCGCTGGCTGGCCGACATCACCGGCTACGACGCCGTGTCCATGCAGCCCAACTCCGGGGCGCAGGGCGAGTACGCGGGCCTGCTGACCATCCGCAAGTATCAGGCGGCGCAGGGCCAGGGCCACCGCGACGTGTGCCTGATTCCGGCCAGCGCCCACGGCACCAACCCGGCCAGCGCCGCCATGATGGGCATGCGGGTGGTGGTGGTCAAAACCGACGAGCAGGGCAACATCGACTTTGAAGACCTGAAAGCCCAGGCTGAAAAGCACTCGGACAACCTCAGTGCCCTGATGATCACCTACCCCTCCACCCACGGCGTGTACGAGGACAATGTCCGCGACGTGTGCGGCCTGATTCACCAGCACGGCGGGCAGGTGTACCTCGACGGCGCCAACATGAACGCGATGGTCGGGGTCGCCAAGCCGGGTCTGATCGGCGGCGACGTGAGCCACCTCAACCTGCACAAGACCTTCGCCATTCCCCACGGCGGCGGCGGCCCTGGCATGGGCCCGATTGGGGTGAAGTCGCACCTGGCTCCTTATCTGCCCGGGCATGATGTGGCGCCCACCAGCGACAGCAAGACTGGTGCAGTGAGCGCGGCGCCCTACGGCAGTGCCTCGATCCTGCCGATCAGCTACCTGTATATCCGTCTGCTGGGCAGCCGTGGCCTGCGCCAGAGCACCCAGGTCGCCATTCTGAACGCCAACTACATCGCCAAGCGGCTGGAGGGCGCCTACCCGGTGCTGTACACCGGTAAGAATGGCCGGGTGGCCCACGAATGCATCATTGACATCCGTCCGCTGAAGGCCGATACCGGCGTGACCGAGGAAGACATCGCCAAGCGCCTGATGGACTACGGCTTCCACGCGCCCACCATGAGCTTCCCGGTGCCTGGTACCCTGATGATCGAGCCCACCGAGTCCGAGCCGAAAGCCGAGCTGGACCGTTTTGTGGACGCCATGCTGAACATCCGCCGCGAGATTCAGGAGATTCAGGACGGCACCATCAGCCACGGCGACAGCCCGCTGCACCACGCCCCGCACACCCAGAGCGACCTGATAGCCGACGAGTGGGACCGGGCCTACAGCCGCGCCACCGCCGCGTTCCCCAGCCGCTACCAGCGCCAGCAGAAGTTCTGGCCGGCCGTGAACCGGGTGGACAACGTGTTTGGTGACCGCAACTTCGTGTGCTCCTGCCCGCCCACCGAGGAATACGCCGAGTTCGAATTCAGCGAGTAAGGCCAAGGGATGTCAAGAGGAACGGGGCGCCGTGGAGGGCGCCCCGTTCGCTAGAGCGTCCTTTACGCTTCCTACTCTTATCTCTCCCTTGGCCGCTTTCTCATCTCCGCCTGACAGGCGGCGTCTAGGCTACAGGCATGACCAACAACGAAGCCGGACAGATTGACAACCGTATCCAGGAAGACCTCAAGACCCGCCTGCAGGAAAAAGGCGACCATATGCAGGTGCAGGACAAGAACGGCGAACACGTGGGCACCGTGGACAGCTTCGACGGCGAACAGCTCAAGCTGACCAAGGACGACAGCACCGACGGCCAGCACCACTTCGTGCAGCTGAGCCAGGTGGAAAGCATGGACAACGTGGCCGTGTATCTGAACGTGACCCGCGAAGACGTGCTGAAGTAAGCCCACTCAGCTCAGGATGTCCCGGCGTCTCCCTATACAGGGGAGGCGCTTTTTTTCATGCGGCCTTGCCCTATGCTGAACGCGTGAAACGACTGCTTTTTCCGGTGTCTCTGCTGGGAGTGTCCCTCACGGCCTGTACACCCGCGACCACCGCGCCCGACCTCAGCGGGTCGACGCTGGAGCCGGGCCAGGAATGGATCATGCTGACCCCCGCCGAAGCGGGCGGTCCGGTGCAGCTGTCGCGCCAGCTGACGGTGGGCCAGCGCGACCTGCAGGCCGACGGCACGGTCGCCTATCAGTCGGTCCCACGCCGCACCGCGACCGGCAACACCCAGGACCTGTTTTCCTTTGTTCCGCGCGGCGAGAACCGCTCGGTGATCGTGGCCGGCCGCGCAGAAACCACCTTTGACCTGCGGTTTTTCGACTTCTGCGTGGTCCGCAGCACCTCGGCCGGGGTGAACGATGCCCAGAGCGGCGTATATGTGCAGACCGCCTCGCAGGACGCGCTGTGGACCAACCGGGCCTATCAGTCTTATGTGAACACCGGCGTGGCGGCGGGCCTCAAGCCCTGTACCCTGACGCGTGTGAAGTAAGCGGCAGAGGTAGGCGTAGGCCGGCACTTGCGGGCACAGCAACAAAAGTGCCCCGGCGCTCAGGCCGGGGCGCGGGCAGTTACGCGCTGGCTCAGCCCTGCGCGGGTGAGACCACTTCCACTGCCGTCAGGGTTTCCAGCACCCGGTAGGTGTGCTGCGTGCCGCGCGGCACCAGGTAGGAATCACCCGGTTGCAGGGTCAGCGTCTCGCCATCTACGGTCAGCTCGGCGCGGCCGCTGATCACGTAACCCAGGGTCTCGTAATCGTTGGCGTGGGGTTCCTTGTCGGCGGTGTCGCTGGGCTGCTCGTTGTGCCACAGGCGCATGGAGCTGTTCTCGCCTTTTGCCAGATGATGCTCGCCATCTTTGCCATGCCGGGTTTCGTCGCGGCTCACTTTGTACTGGGTCATGCCGTAGTCTGGGCCGCTGGGGCCTGGCTCCGGATGAGTCGGCGTTGAGGGAGCGCTCAGGCCGGCCAGGTGCCCGCGGCTTTTTGCTCCGGCTTGGCCGGGTCAGGATTTTATCTCAGGGCTCCGTGCAGGCCGCTGCCGGCAGGTTGCTCTGGGCCCAGTCACCAATGGCGTCGATCACGCACTGAAGTTCCCGGCCCGCCGGGGTCAGGCCGTACACGCTGCGGCCCAGCCGGGTGGGGCCTTCCTCCTGGCGCTTGCAGACGATGCCCAGGGTTTCGAGGTGTTCCAGCCGATGGGTCAGGGTGGCGCTGTTGCAGCCGCCCACGGCGCGGGCCAGCTCATTGAAGCCCATCTCGCGCGACAGCAGCATGCGGATGATGTGCAGCACCCATTTTTCCTGCAGGATGGAAATGGCGCGGTACACCGGGCAGAAGTCCGACGGCGGTTCGGCGGTAGCAGCAGGAGAAGGAGGAGTCATACCGGCTATTCTAACGCACTCGGCAAATTACCCTGAGAAATCTTCTAGTTGACAAAATAAATCAACCGGCTTAGGCTGACCTCCATGACGCAGACCCAGCCCCACCCCACCGATGCTGCCGCTCAGGCCGCGACCGCCCAGGCCATCCGCGAAGTGTTCGAAAGCCGCCGCTCTATCCGGCAGTTCCTGCCTGAAGCGATTCCCGAAGCCGACCTGCGCGAGATGCTGCGGCTGGCCAGCCTGGCCCCCAGCGCCTGGAACGCCCAGACCTGGCGCTTTGCGGTGGTGCAGGACCCGGCCATCAAGGAACAGCTGCAGGCGGTGGCCTACGGACAGGCCCAAGTGGGCAACGCACCGGCTGTGATCGTGGTGTATTCCGATATGGAAGACACCCTGCAGCACATTGAGGAAACGTCTCACCCGGGCATGGGTGACGCCGGCCGCACCCAGCAGCGCCAGACTTTCGACGGCACTTTTGGTGCACAGGACGTGGCGCAGCGCGGGCAGTGGGGACTGGCTCAGGCGTACATCGCCTTTGGCTTCCTGATGCTGGCCGCCCGTGGCCTGGGCTACGACGGCGTGCCGATGCTGGGCTTCGACCCGGCCAAGCTGCGTGAACTGCTGGACCTGCCGGGCCACGTGCAGTTCGCGGGGATTTTCCCGGTGGGCAAGCGTGCCAACGACGGCTTTTCCCACCACCGTCACAGCATTGACCGGATTACCCTCTGGAAGTAACCAGTCACTTTTGATGCTCCTGCTTCGGCGGGAGTTTTTTTTGGCCCTCGCCGCCTGCCAGGCTGTACGCCACTTGGCGGATTCTTTGCCGGCGCCCAGCGCATAAGCTGAGAAGCCATGACTGCGCCTGCTCCTCCTTCCCCCCCTGCCGCTGCTGCCCGCCGCCCGGCGGCCCTGATTTTTATTCTGATCGTGGCCCTGATTGACGTGATCGGCATCGGCCTGATCATTCCGGTGCTGCCGGGACTGGTCAAATCGCTGGCCGGTTCGGATGCGGCCGGCGCCCGGATGATCGGGGTATTGACCGCCGCCTACGCGGTGATGCAGTTTCTGATGGCCCCGGTGCTGGGCCGGCTGAGTGACCGTTTCGGGCGCCGGCCGGTGCTGCTGGCCGCCACCGCCGGCATGGCCGTGGATTATCTGGTGCTGTACTTTGCGCCCACGGTGTGGTGGTTGCTGGCCGGCCGACTGATTGCCGGAGCCACCGGCGCCAGCATGACCGTGATCAACGCCTATATCGCCGACGTTTCGCCGCAGGAGCAGCGGGCCGCCAATTTCGGCAAGGTGGGCGCCATGTTCGGGCTGGGCTTTATTCTGGGCCCGGCGCTGGGCGGGCTGCTGGGCGAATACGGTCCCCGCACGCCTTTTCTCTTTGCCGCCGGCATCTCGGCTCTCAGCTGGCTCTACGGGTTTTTTATCCTGCCCGAGTCGCTGCCGCCCGAAAAGCGCAGCCGGGACTGGCAGTGGGCTGACCTCAACCCGCTGCGGCCGCTGGCGGCCCTGACCGTCTACCCGGCGGTGCGGAACCTCACCGGCGTATTTATTCTGGTGGGCCTCGCCATGCAGGTGATTTTCAGCACCTGGGTGCTGTACACCGAAACCGTGCTGGGCTGGACACCGGGGCAAAACGGCGTGGCACTGGCCCACTGGCCGTTTCGGGGCTGCTGGGCGCGGCGGTGCAGGGCGTGCTGGTGGGCCGCTTTATTGCCGCTTGGGGTGAACGCCGCACCATTCTCTGGGGGCTGATCTTCGCGCTGGGCGAGTTCGTATTGCTTAGCGTGGCGACCACCTCGCCGGTGCTGTGGCTCTCGCTGATCATCGGGTCTTTCGGCGGGCTGGCGCAGCCGGCCATTCAGGGCTATATCTCGCGGCAGGTGGCCGACACCGAGCAGGGCCGGGTGCAGGGCGCCATCGCCAGCCTGAACAGCCTGGTGGGGATCGCCGGTCCGCTGCTGGCAACCAGCGTGTTCGCGGCTTTCACGGCGCCCAGCGCCCCGCTGCATTTTCCCGGCGCAGCTTTTGCGATGGGAGCGGTGTTCATGGTGCTGGGGCTGCTGCTGTGCGGGCCCTGGAAAAGAACGACGCCCTGGGCTTGGGGCCCCGGAACCGCTGATACGGGGCCACTACACTAACCGGGCGCGGCAATGCTGGCCCGGGGGCAGGCCGGTGAGGGCGAAGCGCTTCTCTTTTTCCCCGGCGGCGCAGGCGTACACTGCCCCTTATGGACTGGCTCCGTGATCCCAATCTGGCCCCCATCGCCGCCAAGGTGGAAGCGGGCGAACGTCTCAGTTTCGAAGAAGGCATGTACCTGTATCAGACCCGCGACCTGAACGGGCTGATGCGGCTGGCTGACCTGCAAAAGCAGCGGCTGCACGGCGACAAGGTGTACTTCGTGCATTCGATGCGGCTGGAATTCACCAACATCTGTTATGTGGGCTGCACTTTCTGCGCTTTTGCCGCGCACAAGGGTGAAGCCCGCGCCTGGGACTACTCGCCCGAGGAAGTGGTGCAGGAGGTGGGCCGCCGTTATATGCCCGGGATCACCGAGCTGCATATGAGCAGCGGGCACCACCCCAACCGCCCCTGGGAGTATTACCCGGCGATGGTGCGCGGCCTGCGGGAAGCCTACCCGGAATTACAGGTCAAGGCCTTTACGGCCGCCGAGATCAAGCACCTCTCGCGCATCTCCAAAAAGCCCACCCTGGAAGTGCTGCGCGAGCTGCAGGACGCTGGCCTGAGCGCCATGCCGGGCGGCGGCGCCGAGATTTTCGCCGAGCGGGTGCGCCGTCAGGTCGCCAAGAACAAGGTGAAGTCGGACGAGTGGCTCAAGATTCACTCCGAGGCGCACAGCCTGGGCATGCGCACCAACGCCACCATGCTGTACGGCCATATCGAAACCCTGGAAGAGCGGCTGGACCACATGCACCGCCTGCGCGAGCTGCAGGACGACAGCCTGGAGCGCTTTGGGGGCGGCTTCCACGCGTTTATTCCGCTGGCCTTCCAGCCGCTGGGCAACACCCTGGCGCAGAACCTGGGCAAGACCGAATACACCACCGGCCTGGACGACCTGCGCAATCTCGCGGTGGCCCGCATCTACCTGGACAACTTCCCCCACATCAAGGGCTACTGGGTGATGATCGGCTCAGAGCTGACCCAGGTGTCGCTGGACTGGGGCGTGTCGGACATTGACGGCACCATCCAGGAAGAACACATCGCCCACGCCGCCGGGGCTACCTCCCCGATGCGGCTGAGCGAGGAAGGCCTGATCCGGATGATTCAGCGGGCCGGCCGCCTGCCGGTGCTGCGAGACGCCTACTACAACGAGCTGGAATCCTTCCCGGTCCACACCGAAGCTGCCGACTGAGCCGTGCCTGGGCAGAGTGAGAACGGTAGCGCAGAGGAGGTGGAAATGAAAGTGCAGCGTTCACCGCAGCTGTGGCGCCGGGGGCTGGCTGCGCTGGGCCTGCTCCTGTTGCTGGCGCCTGCCTGGCTGCCGCAGGTGATGCTGGCCTGGCTGGCGCTGAACCATCCGCAGGAGGCTTCGTATTCCGTTGTGATGCACTTCGGCTCGCTGGGGCCGCTGACGCTGCTGGGGCTGGGCTGCCTGACCTCCGCCCTTTTCGCGAGCAGAAATCAGCGCTGATGTCCCGCCCGTTGGCCCTCTGGCTGCTGGGCGCCCTGCTGACCCTGCCCGCTGCCTGGCTGCTGTTCGGAAATGTCTGGTTTGTCGGAGCGCGCCTGCTGCGGCCTCTCTTGGCGGTGCTGGCGCCAGCGCTGATGCTGGTGGGCAGCGGCTGAGCGCTGTGGCAGAGCGTGGCCGCGTGGCGCGGTGGGCGGGGGCTAGGTTACGTCGTCAACTGGGCCGGGCTGGCCTGGCTGTCTTTGCCGTTCGTGCTGCTTGATTCTTTCCTGTGGCTGGCCGGTTCTGGCGATTTCGGCTTCAGCGTGTCGGGCGAGGGCTGGACCTTCTATTCCCCCAGCACTCTTGCCGGCAAGTGGCTCGCCGCTGCCGAACTGCTCACGCTCTGGCTGGGGCCAGGGCTGGCGCTGCTGTGGTGGGGGCGTCGGCTGCGCGCTGGGCTGGAGGCATGACGCAGACACTCCAGCCTGGACGGGTGGCCTAAGCTTGCTGCCGGACGTGGTGGTACCGACGGGTGCGCCGGCGCGTTTTATGGTGGCTACATTGGCTCAGGTACGCCGCTGAAGGTGCATAGTGGGGAAGTTATGCCTTCTGCCTCTGGCCCTCAGTCTCCTGATTCTGCCCGCCTTTACCGCGCCGGCTGGATTCATTTCACCAACGTGGCGCCAATCCTCGACCCACTTGTTTTGCCGCCCACCGTCTCGGCGATCACCGGCGTGCCCACCCAGATGAATGCGGCGCTGCTGGAAGGCCGGGTGGATATTGCCAACATCAGCGTGGCCGAGTTTATCCGCCACGCCGACCAGCTCTCGGCCCTGCCGGATTTCAGCGTGAGCGTGCTGGGGCAGGTGTACTCGGTGAACCTGTTTCACACCGCGCCGCTGCCGCAGCTGCGCCGGATTGCCCTGACCGCCCAGAGTGCCACCAGCGTGGCCCTGCTGGAAGTGCTGCTGCGCGAGTGGGGCCTGACACCGGAACTGACCCGCGCCGAGGGCACTGCCCAGGAGTTGCTGAGCCAGGGTTACGACGGGGTGCTGCGTATCGGTGACAGCGCCCTGCGCGAGTGGTACGAGGTGGTGGGCCCGCTGGGCGAGGACACCAGCATGACCCGGTTGCCGCACCAGGGCGGCGGCATTCACGTCACCGATCTGTCGGAGGAGTGGTACCGCCTGACCGGGCAGCCGTTCGTCTTTGCCGTGTGGGCTTACCGCAAGGACACCCCACCCCCGCCTGAACTGCTGCAGGCGATGCGGGAAGCTCGCCGCCAGGGCCTGGGTGAACTGGGCCTGATCTCGCAGCGCCATGCCCAGCAGCTGGCGCTGCCCCGGCGGGTGGTGCAGCACTACCTCTGGAACTTCCGTTACCACCTGGAAGAACCGGACCGCCGTGGCCTGGCCCGCTTTGCCGAGCTGCTGGCGCCGGATCATCCCCCGCTGGAATGGGGACCGGGCGCCGGCAGCAGATGATAATTGTGTGCTGAATATTTAACCCAGTTCAAGTTTCCCGTAAGCTTGGGTGACATGAACGACATTCTCTGGGGTATAGGGGGCATCGTGGGCCTCCTGGCTATCGGCTGGCTGCTGTCGGCCAACCGCCGTGCCATCAACTGGCGCACCGTGCTGGGCGCACTCGCTATTCAGTTTCTGCTGGCCTTTATGGTGCTGTTCTGGGCACCCGGCAAGCAGGCGCTGCAGTGGATTTCCGACGGCGTGCAGAAGATCATCGGCAATGCCTACGAAGGCATCAACTTCCTGTTCGGCAACCTGACCAACGGCGCCGCCTCCGACAGCGTGGGCTTTATTTTCGCTTTCAACGTGCTGCCGATCATTATCTTCTTCAGCTCCCTGATCGCGGTGCTGTATTACCTGGGCATCATGCAGTGGGTTATCCGGCTGCTGGGCGGCGCCCTGAGCCGGCTGCTGGGCACCAGCGAGGGTGAGAGCCTCTCGGCCACCGCCAACATCTTCGTGGGCCAGACCGAAGCGCCGCTGGTGGTCAAGCCTTACCTGGCCGGCATGACCCGCTCGGAGCTGTTCGCGGTGATGGTGGGCGGCCTCGCCAGCGTGGCGGGCAGTACCTTGGCCGGATACGCCGGCCTGGGCGTGCGCCTGGATTACCTGATCGCCGCGTCTTTCATGGCGGCCCCCGCCGGGCTGCTGATGGCCAAATTGCTGTTCCCTGAAACCGAAAAGACCCAGGACTACAGCGGCCACACCGCCGTCGCCGCCGTGACCCCAGAAGGCGCCGTGACCGTGGAGCAGCCGCCTGCCGGCACCGGCCGCGAGGTGGAAGGCATGGGCGCCGACGCCACCCCCAACGACCGCAACGTAGCTCAGGACGGCGACACCAACGTGATCGACGCTGCCGCCCGTGGCGCCTCGGAAGGGCTGTCGCTGGCGCTGAACGTGGGCGCCATGCTGCTGGCCTTTATCGGCCTGATCGCGCTGCTGAACCTGATTCTGGGCGGCATCGGCGGGCTGTTCGGGTATCAGGGCCTGACCATTCAGCTGATTCTGGGCTGGCTGTTCTCGCCCTTCGCCCTCTTGATCGGGGTGCCCTGGTCCGAAGCGGTGCAGGCCGGCAGCTTCCTGGGCCAGAAGCTGGTCACCAACGAGTTCGTGGCCTTTGTGGACTTTGCCAAGGCCCTCAAGGAAGGCGGCATCTCGCCCAAGATGGAAGCCATCGTGACCTTCGCGCTGTGCGGCTTTGCCAACCTCAGCTCGCTGGGCATCCTGCTGGGCGGCCTGGGCGGCATGGCCCCCTCCCGCCGGCCCGACATCGCGCAGCTGGGCCTGCGGGCCATTGCGGCCGGCGTGCTGGCCAACATGATGAGCGGCACCATCGCCGGCATGCTGGTGGCACTGACTGGCGCCCAGTAATCAGCTGAACCTATCAGCTCCGGGACATTCCGGCGCCGCTTCCTGCTGAGGAGGCGGCGCCGGTTTCTAGTTTTGGAGCAGAGGAACCCTTATAGCCCTGACGGGCCGCATCCAAGAGGTGTCTCCGGGCGGGCCCCGGAACCCTGCCCGCCGCCGGGTGCGGTACAGTTGCACACGTGAGCGCCCCAAAGCCCCATGCGCCAGATTCTGCCGGCCCTGACCGGCCGGTTTCCGAAACCGGACAGCCCGACGCCCGCGAAGCCATCACCCCCGAGCCTTCCAGAGGCACCCAGCCGCCCCGCCGGGGACGCCGCGGGCGGGCGCAGAAGGCGGCGGGAGGCGCCAGCGATAGCGGCGGCCCCAAATCGGTGCGGCAGAACACCCTGATCGTGATGGCCGGCACGCTGGGCTCGCGGCTTTCGGGCGTGCTGCGCCAGCAGATCATCAACCTGTTCGACAACACCACCATGGACGCTTTTACCATGGCGGTCAAGGTGCCCAACCTGCTGCGCGAGCTGCTGGCCGAGGGCGCACTGGTCAACTCGTTTATTCCGGTGTACAAGTCGCTCAGCACCGTGGAGCGCCGCCGGCTGGCCCAGGCCTTCAGCGGCGTAATGATCGCCGTGAACCTGCTGCTGACCGCCCTGGGCGTGCTGGGCGCGCCCTGGGTGGTGGACCTGCTGCTGGCCAAGAACTCCAATGTGGACCCGGTGCTGACCCTGTACATGACCCGGCTGGTGATGCCGTTCCTGATGCTGATCAGCCTTTCCAGCGTGGCGATGGGCCTGCTGAACGCCGACGAACACTTCAAGGAAAGCAGTTTTGCGCCGGTGGCTTTTAATATTGCTAGCATTATCGCGCTGGTGCTGTTGCCGCAGCAGGCCACCTGGCTGGCGGTGGGTTGGCTGATCGGCGGATTGGCACAGCTGGTGGTGCAGCTGCCGGCCCTCAACCGCTTCGGGCTGCTGCCGCGCCCGGCCCTGGTGGGACACCCGGCGCTGGGGCGGGTGCTGCGGCAGATGGCGCCCTTTACCCTGACCGCCGGCACCCGGCAGATTCTGAACATCTATGTCTCGCGCCTGCTCAGCAACGCGCAGCTGTTCCCGGCCGGCACCCAGGCTGGCTACACCAACGCCGAGGCCCTGTTCACCATGGCGAACGGGCTGTTCGTGGTGTCGCCGGCGCTGGCGCTGTTTCCGCGTTTCTCGCAGCTGGCGGCCGAGGAGAACTGGACTTCCTTCCGGGCGCTGACCCTGCAGGCGATGCGCTCCACCACCTTTATGGCGGCCCCGGTCAGCGCGCTGCTGGTGGCGCTGGCCCCCTACGCCGCCAGCATCTTCAACCTGACCGGCGCAGTACCTGAAACCCGGCTGGCGGCCACCTCTGGCATTCTGGCCGGCTGGGCGCTGGCGCTGGTGCCCTGGGCGCTGGTCACCATTTTGCTGCGCACCTTTTACGCCCGCGAGCGCACCCGCGACGCGGTGGTGGTCAGCGCCACCGGCTTTGTGCTGGAAGTGGTGCTGTACAACGCCTTGGTGCCCTTGATCGGGTTCTGGGGGTTCGGAGTCAGCACTGCCGTCAGCGGGGTGCTGATGACGGCCGCGCTGCTGTACCTCTACCGTCGCGCCGTGCCGCTGCCACTGGATTCGCTGATGAGCCACCTGAGCCGGGTGCTGCCGCTGGCGGTGCTGGCCGGCGCCCTGGCCTGGATCATTGCCCGCTTTCTGCCGGTGCCGGGGCCACTGCTGCCCAGCTTGGTGACGCTGGCGGTGGCCGGTGGCCTGGGTCTGGTCGCTTACTTGGCCGGCGCCCTGTTGTTGCGGCTGCCCGAAGTGGACGGCGTGCTGCGGCGCTTCCGGCGCGGCTGAATCCAGGGAGCAGCCAGCGGGGAGCTGCAGCGGTGTGCCCGGCTCCCCGCTGGCTGGCCGCTGGTCGCTGCAGCTAGGCAGCCGTGTGGCGCTTGGGCCTGGGATGGACCACCTCGCTCAGGTCGTAGCCGGCCCGCTCGGCCATGTCGTACAGGCCGCGCCGGAAGGTGCTTTCGCGTGCCAGCACTTCCTCAAACTCCTGGTCACTGATCACGTCCAGACCGGCCTCGCGCAAAGGCTCCAGGCTCAGCGGTGGGAGCGGCTGGGTGCCGCGCGGCTGCACCAGATGGTAAGACCAGTTCAGGCCGCTCAGCGTCTCGTAAAGTGCCGGCAGATTGCCAGGTGGGGGCGGGTCTTTCACGGCCTGTAGCAGCAACAGGGCGTCGCCCAACGCCGGCAGGGCGTAGTTGAGGTCCAGCTCGGTGTGGCTGTCGTGCAGGCGGTGCAGGTACATGGCGGTGTGATGTTTGGTTTCCAGCTGAATCAGCGCCGGTTCCAGCTCGTTGAGCAGGCCGCCGGCCCCGTCGGGATGCTGCCGCAGCGCCCGCAGCACCAGCGCATGTGGCCCCGGCCCCCAGCGGTACACCCGCAGCGCCAGCGCCCGGCGGTGACTGTGCAGGTCGGCCAGCGGCGCTAAAAAGGTGATGGTAAATGTCAGGATAAAAAAACCGTTGAGCGATTCCAGCGTGCTGAACAGCCGCGCCGCCGGAGTCTGGGCCAGCAGGTCTCCGTAGCCCAGGGTGGTCAGGGTATAGCCGGTGTAGTAGGCCACGTCGGCCAGACCGGGCGCCCGGCCACTGTCGGCCCACAGCAGCCAGTCCGGCTGGGACCAGAAAATCAGGGTCCAGCCCACCCAGGTCAGCAGGCACCACATCAGGTAACTGACCAGCACCAGCGCCGAGCCGGACCAGTCCAGCACCCGCCGGTCTCCGCTGAGGCGGTAGAGCAGCCGCAGCGGCGCATACGCAGCCCGGTGGGTCCAGGCGGTCAGCCGGCCCTCGCCGCCCTGCAGGCTGGTGGTCAGCACATCGTCCAGCACGAACCCGATCAGCAGCACACCCGGCAGCCACAGCCAAGGCTGCACCGCTTGCAGGGTCACAGGCGGGCTCCGGGGCAGTGGGCGGGGGCAAGCGGCATGGATTTAGTGTGCCGGACAGATGCGCTGCTGTCCGCTGGCTCATCCTTTATGGTTGCTTCCCGGTTCAGCCGGGTGGCCGCTGGCTCAGGCGCTGGTTTTCCTCGCGCAGGCCCTCGTAATCCAGCAGCAGGTAGGCGGCCCAGGCCAGGCGCTCGCGCAGGCGGTAACGCAGGCTGGCGCTGGGCCACAGTGGGCTGGGGTTGGCATTGGCGGTAAAGCCCATGTCGCGGGCCATCGCCAGGGCGCGCGGCGCATGAACATAGTCGGTCACCACCGTGATGGCGGCGTGCGGCGGCAGCAGCCGGGCCGCGTAGTTGAGGTTCTGGGCAGTGGTGCGGCTGCGTTCTTCGGCCCGGAGCGCCCGGGCCGGCACCCCCTTATGTTTCAGGTAGCTGACGCCCACGCCGCCTTCGGTGTAGGGGTCGCCCTCCTGGCGGCCGCCGGTCACCACAATGGTGTGAATACCGCCGGCCCGGTAGAGCTCCAGCGCGTGGTCCAGCCTCACCTGAAAGGCTGGGCTGGGTCGCCCCGCGTACTGCGCCGCGCCCAGCACCACCAGCGTGGGGTGGGGCCGCTCCTCGGGCACCCGCAGCGGCCAGAGAAAAAAAGCGGCCACTGCCAGGGCCAGCAGGGCGAGTCCACGGAGAAAGCGGCCGAACATGGCGCCCAGCATAGGCCAAAATCTCCGCGCTGGCGGCTGCTTCTGTGCTCTAGGGCCCAGAAGGTGCGCCGGCGGCATGTGTCACCGGAGGGGCGTGATAGCCTCCTAGCCAGATCAGCCTGCCTGGAGCACATCTCACAGCAAGTCGCCGCCAAGGGGGCAAGGGAGAACCAATTTTCATGTCAAACACACTGGTCATCGTGGAATCGCCTGCCAAAGCCAAAACCATCGCCAAATACCTCGGCAAGGGCTACGCGGTGGAATCCAGCATCGGGCATATCCGTGACCTGCCGCGCAGCGCCGCCGATATCCCCGAAGCCTACAAAAAAGAAGCCTGGGCGCGGCTGGGCCTGAACGTGGACGACGATTTCCGGCCGCTGTACGTGGTGTCGCCCGAGAAGAAAAAGCACGTGGCGCACCTGCGGCGGCTGGCTGCCCAGGCCGACGAGATCATCCTGGCGACCGACGATGACCGCGAGGGCGAGAGCATCGCCTGGCACCTTTATCAGGAGCTGAAGCCCAAGGTGCCGGTGCGCCGGATGGTCTTTCACGAGATCACCAAGGACGCCATCCAGAAAGCGATTGACCATCCCCGCGAGATCGACACCAACCTGGTAGAAGCCCAGGAGACCCGCCGCGCCCTGGACCGGCTGTACGGCTACGAGGTCAGCCCGGTGCTGTGGAAGAAGGTGGCGCCTAAACTGAGCGCCGGCCGGGTGCAGTCGGTGGCGACCCGGATGCTGGTCGAGCGCGAGCGCGAGCGGATGCTGTTCGTGAGCGGAGAGTGGTGGGACTTGCTGGTCACCGCCGAAAAAGGTGGGCAGCCTTTCCCGGCGCGGCTGGTGGAGGTGGCCGGCGAGCGCCTGGCCGGCGGCAAGGACTTTGACCCGGCGACCGGCAGGCTGAAAAAAGGCTCGGAGGCCCGGCTGCTCACCGAGGCCGAAGCGGGCGCCCTGGCGGCCGGCCTGCGCGGCGGCACGCTGACGGTGGTCAGCGCCGAGGAAAAACCGTTTAGCCAGCGCCCGCCGGCGCCCTTTATCACGTCTACCCTGCAGCAAGAGGGCGGGCGCAAGCTGGGCATGTCGGCCACGCGCACCATGCGGGCCGCCCAGAAGCTGTACGAGGGCGGCTACATCACCTACATGCGTACCGATTCCACCACGCTGAGTGGTGAGGCGATCAGTGCGGCCCGCAAGCAGGCCACCCAGATGTACGGCGCCGACCATGTGGCCGACAAACCACGGGTGTACGCCAAGAAAAGCAAAAACGCCCAGGAAGCCCACGAGGCGATTCGCCCGGCGGGCAGCTCCTTCCGTACCCCCGAACAGCTGCGCCGCGAGCTGGACGGCGACGAGTGGCGGCTGTACGATCTGATCTGGAAGCGCACTGTGGCCTCGCAGATGGCCGACGCCCGTGGCCTGAGCCTGCGGGTGCGGCTGAGCGGCAAGTCGGACGGTCAGGACGTGTTGCTGGCCGCTTCGGGGCGCACCATCAGCTTTGCGGGTTTCCTGCGGGCCTACGTGGAGGGGCACGACGACCCCGCCGCCGCGCTGGGCGACCGTGAAACCCACCTGCCGCCGCTGCATGAGGGCGACCGCGCCGGGGTGCAGGACGCGAAGCCCGAGGAGCACCAGACCCAGCCGCCGGCCCGCTTTACCGAGGCTAGCCTGGTGCAGGCGCTGGAAGCGGCGGGCATCGGCCGGCCCAGCACCTATGCCAGCATCATCGGCACCATTCAGGACCGTGGATACGCCCAGAAAAAGGGCCAGGCGCTGATTCCCAGCTGGACCGCGTTTGCCACCTCGGCGCTGCTGGAACACCACTTCGGGCAGCTGGTGGACTATGACTTCACCGCCCGGATGGAAGAGGACCTCGACGAGATCGCCGGCGGCCGCGAGCACCGGGTGCCTTACCTGCAACGCTTTTATCTGGGCAAGGGGGGCGGGGAGGAAACGGCGGAAGCGCCGGCCTTTGGCCTGCGGCCCTTGATCGAAACCAAAATGGGCGAAATTGACGCGCGCGGCATCGCCACCATCGATGTGCCCCGGCTGCGCGGCAGTGGCATCGAGCTGCGGGTGGGGCGCTACGGCCCCTATATGCAGCGCGGCGAGACCAAGGCCAATCTGCCCGAGGACCTGGTGCCCGACGAGCTGACCCTGGAAAAAGCAGAAGAACTGCTGGCCCAGCCCAGCGGCGACAACGAACTGGGCACCGACCCGGAGAGCGGACAACTGGTGTTCGCCCGCGCCGGGCGCTACGGCCCTTACGTGACTCTGGGCGGCGAGGACGGCAAGCCGCTCAAGACGGCCAGCCTGTTCCCTTCCGATTCGCTGGCCACCATGACGCTGGAGCGGGCGCTGGAACTGCTGAGCCTGCCCCGGCTGGTGGGGGTGAGCGACGGCGAGGAAGTCTGGGCGCACAACGGCCGCTACGGGCCTTACCTCAAGCGGGGGAGTGAGTCGCGCAGCCTGACCAGTCACGACCAGCTGTTTGACGTGACGCTGGCGCAGGCCGAGGAGTTGTTCCGGCAGCCTAAATACGGCGGTCGCGGCCAGGCGGCGGCTCCGCTGGCGGTGTACCAGAACGAGGGCCATCCCGACATTCAGCTGAAAAAAGGCCGCTATGGCCCCTACCTCACCGACGGCGAGAAGAACGCCACTCTGCGCCAGGGCGAAAGCGCCGAGACGCTCAGCGCCGAGCAGGCTCTGGCGATCATGCAGGAGCGCGGCAAGGAACCCAAGAGCAAGGCGGGTGCGGCCCGGAAAGGTGGGTCCAAAGCGGCGCCCAAGAAGACCGCCGCCAAGAAACCGGCTGCCAAGAAGCCAGCGGCCAAGAAAACGTCAGCCAAGAAAGCAGCCGCTAAAAAGCCCGTCGCTGCCCCGGCCAAAAAGGCCCCCATCACCTGGGACCGCCTCAAGCCCTACCTGAGTGTGCTGTCGCCCCAGGAACGCGCCTTGGTCACCGCCACCCGCGAGGGCGGCCGCAAGGTGGAGGATGTGGCCCCCGAGCTGGGCCTAGACGTCAAGCAGGCCAAGGGCATGAACCTGCAGGCCAGCAAGAAGCTGAACCAGGCCGCCCGCGCCGACGGCATCGTCTAGGGCGGAAAGGTTGCGGGGCATGGCGCTCAATATCCAGGCGTTGGTGCTGCCTATCAGCGAAGCGGAGCTGGAAGCTGAGGGGAGGGAAGGGTTCGGAAGCTGCCGACCTTCCCTGCCGGCCGCTGCCGGGCTGGGCAGCCATGGGTGAACGCCCGGTGCCGCCTCAGCTGCGGCCCCGGCGCGAGCCCAAGCAGGCCCGCAGCCGTCAGATGGTGGCCCGCATTCTGGCGGCGGCGGCCAAGGAATTCGCCGCCGTGGGCACCGAACAGGCCACCACCAACAGCATCGCGGCGCGGGCGGGGGTGTCGCCGGGCTCTCTTTACCAATTTTTCCCCGGCAAGGCGGCGCTGCTGGCCGCGCTGCAACTGGAATGGACCGAGCGACTGCGCCTGGAACTGGGCGGGGCGCTGCAGCAGGTGCGCGGGGCCAGCGCCGGCGAGATGGTAGACGCCGTGCTGGACACCCATGCCCGGCTCAACTCCCAGCCGCCGGGCCTGCTGGCGGTGCTGATTTTCAGCAGTTCAGGGGTGGCGGGGTCGCTGGACCTGCGCCGCTCCACCGCGCAGGAGCTGGAAGCCCTGCTGAGCCTGCGTGCCCCCTCTCTCTCTGCCGAGCGCCGTTACGCCGCCGTCAACGTGATTATTCACCTGGCCAACGGGCTGTATTTTCTGCGCAATACCTCTGGCGCTGCTGACCCAGTGGTGCGCGGCGAGGTGCGGGCGGCGCTGGTGGCCTACTTGGAAAGCCTGCTGGAAAACTGAAGTTTTGCGAGTGCCCCGGGGCCTTTCTCCCGTCCCTGGTGCCCCCAAACGCGAGTTTCTGCACGCATAATGGGGTTCTACCCGCTGATAGACACTGTTTTGCGCCTCTCTGGTAAGGAGAGGCGGGAGGACTCACATATGGAACTTCAGGAACATCCCCTGTTCGGACTTAAAGGCCAAGTGGCCCTGATTACTGGCGGTGGCAGCGGCCTGGGCCTGCAAATGGCCGAGGCCCTCACCGAGATGGGCGCCAGCGTGGTGCTGTGTGCCCGCAAGCTGGAACGCTGCGAGGCCGCCGCCGCCGCGCTGCGTGAACGTGGTGCTCAGGCGGTTGCCGTAGCCTGCAACGTGACCGACCCGGCCAGCGTGCAGAACGCCGTGCAGACGGCCGTGGACACCTTTGGGCGGCTGGACATTCTGATCAACAATGCCGGCACCACCTGGGCCGCTCCGGTCGAGGACATGACGCTGGAGCAGTGGAACAAGGTCGTGGACACCAACCTGACCGGCGTGTTTCTCTGCTCGCAGGCGGCCGGCCGGGTGATGCTGCAGCAGGGCAGCGGCGCCATCATCAACATCACTTCGGTGGCGGGGCTGCGCGGCACGCCCAGCAACTTTCCGGTGATTGGCTACAGCGCCAGCAAGGGCGGCGTGGTGAGCTTTACCCGCAACCTGGCCTGGAAATGGGGCCCCAAGGGTATCCGCGTGAACGCCATTGCGCCCGGCTGGTTCCCCAGCGACATGTCGCGGGTGCTGCTGCAGCGCCACGAGAAAGAGTTCCTGGCGGCCATTCCGCTGGGCCGCTTCGGCGGCGAAAACGACCTCAAGGGCGCGGCCATCTTTCTGGCGTCGCCGGCCTCGGCCTACATGACCGGGCAGGTGCTGGTGGTGGACGGGGGTCAGACCGCATGACCGCAGTTCCTGGCCGCGCCACACCAGGAACGGTGCCGGGCGCGGCAGCGCTGGCCGCTTTCGGTGTCTCGGAGCGGGCGCTGGAACTGCTGACCCGCCTGACCCGTTTCATGGAAGAGCGCATTTATCCCAGCGAAGCAGCGGTGCAGGCCGAAACCGACCGTGGCGACCGCTGGGCGCACCTGGAGCTGCTGGAAGACCTCAAGCGGGCGGCGCAGGCCCAGGGCCTCTGGAACCTGTTTCTGCCGCCGTCGAGCGATCCGCAGGGCCGTTTCGGCGCCGGGCTGTCTAACCTGGACTACGCTCCGCTGGCCGAGCAGATGGGCCGGGTCTGGTGGGCGCCCGAGGTATTCAACTGCTCGGCGCCCGACACCGGCAACATGGAGGTGCTGGCCCGTTACGGCAGCCCTGAGCAGCAGGAGCAGTGGCTGGTGCCGCTGCTGAACGGCGAGATTCATTCGGGTTTCTGCATGACCGAGCCGGAAGTGGCCAGCAGCGACGCCACCAATATCCAGGCCAGCATCCGGCGCGAGGGTGACGAGTATGTCATCAATGGGCGCAAGTGGTGGACCAGCGGCGCTGGCGACCCCCGCTGCCGGGTGGCGATTTTCATGGGGCGCACCGACCCGGACGCCGAGCGCTGGCGCCAGCAGAGCATGATTCTGGTGCCGCTGGACGCGCCGGGCGTGACCCGCGAGCGGATGCTGACTGTGTTTGGCTACGACGACGCCCCGCACGGCCACGCCGAGTTCAGCTTTCAGGACGTGCGGGTGCCGGCGAGCAACCTGATTCTGGGCGAGGGGCGCGGCTTCGAGATTGCCCAGGGGCGGCTGGGGCCGGGGCGCATTCACCACTGCATGCGCCTGATCGGTCAGGCCGAGCGCGCCCTGGAACTGATGGTGGCCCGCGCCGCCGAGCGCACCGCTTTCGGCAAGCCGCTGGCCGCGCACCAGCATGTGCGCGAACTGATTGCGCAGAGCCGCATGGAGATAGACCAGGCCCGGCTGCTGACCTTACAGGCCGCCCAGATGATGGACACCGTGGGCAACAAGGCGGCCCGCGGCGAGATTGCCGCCATCAAGGTGGTGGCGCCCAACGTGGCCCTGAAGGTGATTGACCGGGCCATTCAGGTCTACGGCGGTGCGGGCGTCTCGCAGGACACCCCGCTGGCGCAGATGTACGCCCAGGCCCGCACCCTGCGGCTGGCCGATGGCCCCGACATCGTGCACACCGAAACTGTTGCCAAGGCCGAATTGGCCCGCCAAGGCATCGACCTGCGGGCAGGCCGTGGAGGTCAGGCATGACCGGGGCAGCCAAAGCGCGTTCCGAAACCGTGCCGGTCCGCTCCGGTGAGAAACTGCCGCTGGACCGCCTGCGGGACCTGCTGGCTGACCTGCCCGGCGACTGGGTGGCCCTGGAGGTTGAGCAGTTCCCGGGCGGCTACTCCAACCTCACCTATCTGCTGCAGGCGGGTGAACAGGCTTACGTGCTGCGCCGGGCCCCACGTGGCCAGGTGGTGCGCGGCGCCCACGACATGACCCGCGAGTACCGGCTGCTGGAGCGCCTCGCCCCCGTGCTGCCGGCCGCACCCCGCCCGCTGTTGCTGATTGAGGACCCGGAAGTGCTGGGTGCTCCCTTTTACGTGATGGAGCGCCGCCAGGGAGTGGTGATGCGCGCTGCCCTGCCGCCCGAATATGCCGGGCAGCCGGAGGCCCCCGCGCAGATGACCCGGGCGCTGATAGACACGCTGGTGCAGTTGCAGGCGGTGGACCTGACGGCCGCCGGGCTGGCCGACCTGGGACAGCCGGAAGGCTTCAACCGCCGGCAGATCGAAGGCTGGGCCGGCCGCTGGCGCCGCGCCCGTGAGGCGCTGGAAGGCAGCGGGGCACTGGCCCCGGTGGGGGAGCTGGGCGATGAGCGGCTGATTGGCTGGCTGCTAGAGCACCAGCCGGCCGAGTCGGCGCATACCCTGGTGCACAACGATTTCAAGCTGGACAACCTGATGCTGGACCCCCAGGACCCGGGCCGGGTGACGGCGCTGTTGGACTGGGAAATGACCACCCTGGGCGATCCGCTGGCCGACTTGGGGCTGCTGCTCACCTACTGGACCCTGCCCGGTGCCCAGGCCGAGCAGCCTGGTTTCCCGGACCGCGACGGGCTGGTGGCCCTCTACGCCGAACGCAGCGGGCGCAACGTGAGCGGCCTGCTGTGGTACGAACTGCTGGGCGACTTCAAGCTGGCGGTAATTGCCCTGCAGATCTTCGTGCGCTATCAGCGCGGCCAGACCCGCGACCCCCGCTTTGCCGCTCTGGCCGAGCAGGCATCGTTTCTGATTCGCCGGGCGCTGGCCCGCGCCGAAGCGGCGTAAGCCCCGGGGCCGGCCAGGGGAGACCGGCGGAGAGCAGTATGGTGGGGGCCGATGCCCAGCCCCGCCCCCCCCCCCCCCCCCCTACCCCTGCCCCGCCTCGCTGCCGCCCAGCCGGATTCCTGGGTCACGCTGCCCGAAAGCCAGCTGCCGTTCAGCCAGAGCGTGCTGCGGCTGACGCAGCGGCTGCCCGGTCAACGGGCCGGCGCGGCCGGCGAGTGGCTGCTGTGCCTGTCGGGCGAAGCGGTCGTTGACCTGCCGCAGGGCCAGTGGGTGCAGCTGCGGGCGGGTGAGACCCTGCGGTTGCCAGCGGCGGCCGGCTGGCAGGCACTGCCGGTGGCCGGTGAAGTGGTGCTGCTGCGCACTGTTCCTCTTGCTGCTGCGCCCCTCGATGCCGCGTCTTTTGGCGCCGGCCCTCTTTAGGCAATCTGAAGGCACCGAAGTATGGCTTCTCTGACACAGAGTCGTCACAGGGCGCTGCGGATAATGACGCATGACTCTGATCCTGCTGGCCGTGCTCGCTATTCCCGCCGCTGCTGCTGTGCAGCAGGCTGCCCGGCTGCGTGCCCAGCCGGTGCGGGTGCGGGCCGAACGTCGCCGCCGCTGAGCGCGGCTTTCCTGTCTCGCTTCTTTTCAACATTCTTCTTCTGCCGCCCACACGTCCAGCGCCTGCGGGCGGTGACCTTTTGCGGAGCGCCGCTTCATGCCCGGCATAGCGCTTCCCGGCTCTTTTGTGGCCCGGCGGCGGTGCTACAGTGGCCCACATGACGGCTGAGGTCTTGCAGAAAGCCGCTGCGGGCGAACGCCTGAGCGCAGAAGAAATCGAGTCGCTGTACCATCTGCCGCTGCCGCAAGTGGCAGCGGTGGCGCACGGCCTGCGGATGCAGCGCAGCGACCCCCAGGTGGTCAGCTTCCTGATTGACCGCAACATCAACTACACCAACATCTGCCGGGTGGGCTGCAACTTCTGCGCCTTTTACCGCACCCGCCGCCAGAGTGACTCCTACACCCTCGACTACGAGGAGATCTCGGCCAAGATCCGCGAACTGGAAGCGGTGGGCGGCACCCGGATCCTGATGCAGGGCGGCGTGAACCCAGAACTGCCGCTGGAGTACTACACCGGGCTGCTGCGGCACATCAAAGCCAATCACCCCACCATCCGCATCGACGCCTTCAGCCCTGAAGAAGTGCTGTTTTTCGAGCAGAACTTTGGCCTGACTCTGGATGAGCTGCTCGACACCCTGATCGAAGCGGGCCTGGATGGCCTGCCCGGTGCCGGTGGCGAGATTCTGGTGGACGAGGTGCGTGCGAAGGCGGCCCCGGCCCGCATCCGGTCGGCCGACTGGTTCCGCATTCTGGACGCTGCGCAGCGCAAGGGCCTCTACACCATCTCCACCATGGTGTTCGGCTTCGGGGAAAATTACCGGCAGCGCGCCGAGCATCTGGTGTCTATCCGGGATCAGCAGGACAAGGCGCTGCGCGAGTACGGTGGCAACGGCTTTTCCGGCTTTGCGATGTGGTCGCTGCAGACCGAGAACACCCGCCTGCACGGCAAGGCTCCCGGCGGCAGCGCGCACGAATACCTGCAGAACCTCGCCATTTCGCGCCTGGCGCTGGACAATCAGCCCAATATCCAGGCGTCCTGGCCGGCGCAGGGCTTCAAGGTGGCGCAGGCCTCGTTGTACTACGGCGCCAACGACATGGGCAGCACCATGCTGGAAGAAAACGTGGTGAGCGCTGCCGGCGGCCACGACCGGCACTCGGCCACCGTGCGCGAACTGATCCGCATCATTGACGACGCGGGCTTTACTCCGGCCATTCGCAACAGCCGCTTCCAGGTGATCAAGTACCCGGATGTGCAGGCCCTCCTGGGCCGCAGCGAGCAGAACATTGAAGGCGAGCGGGCGGTGGGTTCCAGCGGCCTGACGCCGGCCATGCCGGTCTAAAGGGAAAGGCCCTCCGGCGGCCCTGGGTGGCAAAGAGCCTTAGACTGAAACGCGTGAGAGTTGCTTTTCTGACTACCCCTCAGGGCCGCTACGCCGACTACTGGCGGTCCTTCTTGACTGCCCTGGGCGTAGAACTGGCCCAGCCCCAGGCCCCGTTCGATGCCTGGCTGGAAGCTGGCCGTCTCAGCCTGCCGCACGAGCCGCTGCCGGTGCAGCTGGCCCTGGGCGAGATTCTCAGCCTGGGCACGCAGGTGGACGCTGTGCTGGTGCCCGCACAGCCGCCGGTGCGTGACGACGCCTGGGCCGGTGCCTTTGCCGAGCTGCTGCCCCAGCGCATTGCTGGCCTCCCCACCCTGATCGCCGTGCCCGACGAGCCCGAGCAGCTGGCCGCCGCCGCTGCCGACCTGGGCCAGCGCCTGGTGGGCAACGCCGGCGTGGTGCGCCGCGCCCTGGAGCAGGTCCGGCCGCTGGGCCTGCCGGAGCGCCGTGAGGACTGGCCCCCACTGCAGATGGGCTCGCATATCAGCGTAGGCGTGGTCGGCCCGCGCAGCCTGCTGGCCCACCCCGAACTGAATCAGGGCCTGTGGCAGGCGCTTGGCCGCTCTGGGCTGTTCCCGGTGCTGGCACACACTCTGCCGGCTTCGCAGGTTGCGTCCCGGGGCCAGCGCCTGGACGACAGCCACGCGCTGCCCGGCGACCGCTGGCTGTATGGCGCGGCGCGGTTGATGGAAGGCAAAGGCGCGGTGCGGGGTCTGGTGCTGGTGGCCCCGGCGCAGGACGCCGGTATGCAGGCGGCACTGGACCGGGTGGCGGCTGAACTGCACAAGCCGGTGCTGCGCCTGACGGTGGATGCCGGCCAGACCGAGTGGCCCGAGCTGGCCGCTTTTGCGGCCCGGCTGGGCGCCACCCGCCCGCAGGCCGACTGACCCAGCCTCCTGCTCCGGTTCGGCTTTAGGCCTGCTGGGCGGCGCGGCGGGCCAGTTCGCGCCGCAGGTTGTTCACCGCCAGCCGGGTCACCCGCTCGGCCTCGCGCTGAATGGCTGGGCCGCCCAGCAGGGTGGCTGGCCCGCTCACCGTGCCGCTCGCCTGCCAGTGAACGGCCGTCTGCTGCCCGTCGCTGGCACCCAGCGTCACTGTCAGCAGCAACTCGGCGCGGTGGCCCAGGGCCGCCCCAGACAGCCGAATCCGGTACTCGTTTGCCGGGCCGGGGCGGCTGACCTGCAGCGCAAGCGGTACCTCGCCGCGGAGCCGCTGCCAGTTCAGCGGTACGGTCAGCCGGGCTTCACCGTTGCCAGCCGCTTCGGCCTGCTGCACGCCCGGCACACAGTGCCCCAGGGCCACCGGGTCGCTCAGCAGGGCCGCCGTAAGTGCGGGCGCAGCGGGAAACTGCTCGTCGCCGGCAAATTCAAGTCGGGTCATGGCCGCACCATAGCCGCTTTATAGCCAGAAAGTCTCCCGCGCCGCTCAAGGCAGGGGAGACTTTCCGATTCTTTGGGGGAAGGGCGGCTTAGCTCAGCGAGAAACGTTGATGTTCATGCTGGCCGAGCGCAGGTCGGGAGCGCGGTGCAGGGCCTTGGTGGTGTAAAGGGTCCGGCCGTTGCCGTCAAAGACCTTGGCCCGCACCACGTAGGTGCTCTGGGCGTTGAGGCGCTGGCTGCTGTACTGCACGTTGTAGGGAGTGGACAGCTTGGTGGTGGGGAAATCAACCTTGAGGTACACCGAGCGGGTCGCGCCCTGGCGGTCAAGTTCCTCAATGGTCACCTGCACCCGGCTGCCGGCCGGCAGACGCACGCTGCTGGGAGCCACGACCCGGCCCTGCAGGTGGCGCCAGCCGTTCGGCAGGTCGCTGGGTACGGCAATAGCTTTGGCCTGACCGGCGGTGGCGCTGGTCACGGGGGTCCGGGCAGGCGCAGCGGTGGCCGGACGGACCGGAGCCGTCTGGCGCACGTCGCCGGGGCGGGTGATGGTCACGTTGCCGATGGTGGTGGTCTGGGCCAGCGCGGCGCTACCCAGCAGGGTTGCAATCAGGGCGATCTGAACTTTCATGCTGCCCACCATAGTCCATTTGCCGGTTTCAGAGCGTGCCTGGTACACGTCCGGCCAGCGGGCCAGGAGGAGACCGAGGACCATTCAGCAAAAAACCGCCGGCCCGACGGGGCAGGCGGCCTTTGTGGCGGAGCTGAACTTCAGAAGCGCATGTCGATCTTCAGCTTGGCGGCCACGTCGCGGGGCAGCGGCTGACGGGCGTCGGACATGTACAGCATCTTGCCGTTGGCGTCGAACACTTTGGCCTGCACCACGTAATCGTACTTGGCCATGTTCATGCGGGCCGGGTTGTAGTTGACGTAGTACTGGGTGGGCAACGACTCGGCGCCGAAGTCCACCAGCAGGTGCGGGATGTGGCGGCCGGTGCTGCGGTTCACAGCTTCAATAGCCACCTGCACTTTGCTGCCGGCCGGCAGGGTGACGGCCTTGGAACCGAAGATATCGCCGCTGAGGTGACGCCAGCCGGCGGGCAGGTCGCTGGGTGCGGTGGTCGCCGTGGCATTGGCCGCAGCGCTGGTCGTGGTACTGGTGGTGTTGGTCTCGCTGCTGACCGGGTTTGCCTTCGGAGCAGACGTGGACACACTGGGAGCAGTCACTGGCGACATAGCCGGTTTGGGCGTGGCCTGGGTGGCTGGGGCGGTGCGGGGAGCAGGCACAGCGGGGGTGGTGCTGCGCACCGGAGCGGGCTTGGCCGCCGGCTGAGCCACCGGGGCGGTGGTGCGGGGGGCAGGTGCAGCCTGGCTCTGGCTGGGGGCAGCGGCCGGCTTGGCGGTGGTGGTGCGGGGTGCCGCGCTGGTCGAGCTGGGCTTGGCCGAGCTGGGCGGGGTCACCGGCGCTACGTTACGGACCGGAGCAGCCTGAACCGGGGCAACCGGCTGGGTACGGGTGGCCGGAGCCGTTTCGGTGCTGGTGCTGGACTGTACCGGCGCTTCGGCCTGGGCAGGTTCGGCGGCCTGGGTATCATTTTCGATGACCGGGTCAGCAACCGTTTCGGCGGGGGCAGCAGGCACAGCTTTGGTCAGGGTGACTTCGCCGATGGTGGTGGTGGCGGTCGTCTGGGCCAGGCCGGAACCGGCCAGCAGCGCGGTCAAGAGTGTGATCTGGTATTTCATATGCTCCACTTTAGAAAAGTTTGACCCAGCAAAATAGTGACTCCTCCGCAGTATGAAGGCCGCTTTAATTTTTCTTCATCTTTATACTGTTTCAGCTGGAGATCACCTATCAGTCTGGCGCTCTGGCGGCTGTTTTTCCTTTAAGCTGGGCGGCATGAGTGTGCCCCTGACCGACCACTGCGCTGCCCTGCAACATCTGGGCCGTGATCCGGTAATGGCCGCTCTGATCGCGGAGCACGGTGATCTGCTGGTGCTGGCGCCGGTCAGTGACCCTTTTGCCCGGCTGATTCGGTCGGTGGTGGGCCAGCAGCTGAGTGTCAAGGCGGCCCGCAGTATCTATACCCGGCTGGAAGAGCGGCTGGGCGTGGTGGACGCCGCCAGCCTGCTGGCCGCCTCGCCGGACGAGCTGCGGGCGCTGGGGCTGTCCTGGGCCAAGGTGGCTTCGGTGCAGGACATTGCGCGGGCCAGCGCCGAGGGCCAGGTGGATTTCGCCGCTCTGGCCGGGCACAGCGACGAACAGCTGATGGCCGAACTGCTGCCTCTGCGCGGGGTGGGCCGCTGGACGGCCGAGATGTTCATGATGTTCGCGCTGGCCCACCCCGACGTGTTCAGTTTTGGCGACCTGGCGCTGCGCAAGGGCCTGGAGCGCCACTACCCTGGCCAAGACCATGCGGCCGTGGTGCAGGGCTGGGCGCCCTACCGCACCCTGGCGGCCCGCTACCTCTGGGCCGACCAGAATGCCAACCCCGGCATCGCCGCCGCGCCGCTCTGAGGCTGGGGGCCACGGCGCGGCAGCGGCGCTACACTGCCCCACATGCCCGACACTGCCGCCGGTCCCCAGGTTCCCGCCGCCTTCAGCCGTATCTTGCCGGCTGCCCGCTGGGAGCCGGTGGCGCTGGGCGAGTCGCAGGCGGAGGTCTGGCGCTCCACCCGGCATGTCCTGAAAATCCAGCCGCATCTGCACCCGGCCCTGACCGCGCTGGCCGACGAGCGCGAGCGGCTGCGCTGGCTGGCCGGGCGGGTGCCGGTGCCGGCGGTGCTGGGCTACTGGGCCGACAGCACCCACGAGTATCTGGCGATGGAGCGGGTTCCCGGCATTCCCATGAGCCACCCCGACGCCACGCTGCACGCCGAGCGGATGGCCAGCCTGCTGGCGCGGGCGCTGCGGGGCCTGCACAGCCTGCCGGCCCGTGATTGCCCTTTTACCATGACCCTGCCGGTCAGCCTGCGCCTGGCACGTGAGCGGGTGGAAGCGGGGCTGATCGACGGCTCCGACTTTGACCCGGAGCGTCAGGTCCAGTCGGCGGTGGACCTGCTGGTGTGGCTGGTCCGCAACCGCCCCCAGACCGAGGACGTGGTGGTCACGCACGGGGATGCCTGCCTGCCCAATTTCATCGTGCAGGGCGAGTATGTGGAAGGTTTGGTGGACGTGGGCCGCGCCGGGCTGGCCGACCGCCACGCGGACTTGGCGCTGGCCTCGCGGTCCATCCGCCGCAACCTGGGCGCGAAATGGGTGGACCCTTTCCTGGACACCTACGGCCGCGACCTGGTGGACGAGGGCAAGCTGGAATATTACGTGGCGCTGGACGAACTGGCGTAACCGGAGCAAAAAGCAAAAAGAATAAGGCAGAAGGCGAGACATTCCCCAGCCTTCTGCCCTGTTCTTTTTGCGCTTTACTTCTCGAAGCTACCGGCCTGAATCACGACCAGGTTCTCCGGGTTGATGTACTTCACGAACGCGGCCTGCGCTTGCGCAGGGGTGACGGCGGCAATCCGCTTTTCCCAGTCCTGGCTGAAGGCGAAGGTGCGGCCCAGGTCGGCCTGGCTCAGCAGCACGCCGGCCAGGCTGGCGTCGTTGCTGTATGCCGTGCGGGTTTCTTCCAGCAGGCCGGCCTTGGCGTTGTTGATCTCGGCCTCGGTGAAGCCATCGGTGGCCACCCGGCGGAATTCTTCCTGGATGGCGGCCGAGAGTTTCTCGCGCACGCCGGGGTTGTAAATGGCGTAGGCGGTCAGGGCACCCTGCTCGTCACGGCTGGACACCAGGGTGCCGGCGCCCACGCCGTAGCTGTAGCCCTCGCGCTGGCGCACCCGGTTCCACAGCCTTGAATCGGTGCCGCCGCCGAACACCCGCATGGCGACTTCCAAGGCGGCAGCGTCGGGCTGGTCGTCGCGCAGGGCGAAGCTCTGCATGGACAGATACACGGCGTTGGCCTTGTCAGGCAGGTTGATGGTGCGGGCCGTGCCGGCCGGCCGGGTCAGCGGCGGCACGATGCGCTGGTACGGCGCCGGGCTGGCCCAGCCCCCCAGCAGCCCCGGCACGGCCACCCGGACCGTCTGGGGATCAAAGTCGCCCACCACGCTCAGCTGCGCCCGTCCGGCGCCCACCACGGAGGTGTAGTAGTCGCGCACGTCCCTGGCAGTCACGGCCCGCACGTCTTCCAGTTCCTCGTCCAGGGTGGGCGCGTAGAACAGGTCACCGCGCCGGGTGCCTTCCGGCATGAAGATGCGGCCCAGTTCACGGCCCGCCACGCTACCGGGGTCGCCGCGCCCGTTTTCCAGGCCCGTCAGCGCCTGGGTCTGGAGTTCCTTGAACTCGCTTTCGGGGAAGGTCGGCTCGCGCAGCACCCGCCGCAGCAGCTCCAGCGCTTCGGGCAGGTGCTGGCGGTCGGTGTTCAGGTTGACCACCAGGTTTTCGGCGCCGCCCGACACGCTCAGGTTGGCGTTGAGGGCTTCTAGACGGTCGCGCAGCTGCTGGCGGGTCAGGTCACGGCTGCCACGGGTCAGCAGGTCGCTCAGGAAATCGGGAGCGGCGCCGGCCTTGCGCACGGTTTCGGGGTTGCCGTAGTCCAGCGACAGCATCAGCTGCACCCGGTCACCACGGGTGTCCTTGGGCAGCAGGGCCACGGACGCGCCGCCAATCTGCTCGCGGATGACCCGCTTTTCCAGGGCGGCCGGGGTCACGTCCAGCTGCTCGCCGGCGTTCAGTGCCTCGCCGCCCACGAAGTCGCGCAGCAGTTCCTGAGCGCTGGGCGCCGGAGCAATCTCCACCCGGTCAGGCTGCGGGGTGGGCACAAAGCGGCCCAGGGTGCGGTTGCTGGACTTGAGGTAGGTGCGGGCCACCCGCTGCACGTCGGCGGCCGTGACCTTGGTGACAGCGTCGCGCCGTTCTAGCAGCAGGCGCCAGTCACCGGCGGCAATCGCCTCGCTCAGGGCAATGCCCACCTGCGCCGGCTGGGTCATCAGCTGCTGGTGCTGGGTCGCCAGCCGCTGCTTGGCGCGGGCCACTTCCTCGTCGGTAAAGGCTTTCGCGCCGGCCTGTTCCAGGGTGTTCAGCAGCGTGGTCTGGGCCTGATCCGGGTTGCCCGCTTTATCCAGCAGTGCCAGCCCGATCAAGAGGCCCGGTTCGCCGCCGGTCAGCGGAAAAGTGGCCGCGGTGCTGGCCTGTCCACTTTGGACCAGAGCCGCGTACAGCCGGCCACTGGGCTCGTCGCCCAGCAGCTCGTTCAGCACCAGCAGCGCCGGATAGTCGGGGTGGCGCACGCTGGGTACGTGGTAGGCCGCAAACAGCGCCTGCACATCGCCGGCGCGGCGCACGGTAACGTTGCGTTCGCCGTCCTGGGCCGGCTCGCGGGTGTAGTGCGGCGGCAGGGTGCGGGCCGGGGCAGGAATGGCACCGAACTCGCGGGCCAGCAGCGGCAGCGCCTGGGCCGGGTCGAAGTTGCCGGCCAGCGTCACCACAGCGTTGTCGGGCTGGTAATAGGTGCGGTAGAAGTTCTGCAGGCGGTCAATCGGCACATTTTCCACGTCCGAGCGGTTGCCGATGGTGGAGTTGCCGTAATTGTGCCAGTCGTAGGCCACCGACTGCACTTCCTTGAGGGTCAGGCCGATGGGGCTGTTCTCGCCGGACTCGAACTCGTTGCGGACCACCGTCATCTCGGTTTTCAGGTCGTCACCGCTGATACGCGAGTTCACCATCCGGTCGGCTTCCATCCGCACGGCCCATTCCAGATTGTCGCCGGTATTGGTCAGCGTCTCGAAGTAGTTGGTGCGGTCCAGGCTGGTGGTGCCGTTGAAGTCGGCGCCGCGCTTGCCCAGCGCTTCCATGATGTTGCCGCTGGTCGGCGTGCCCTTGAACACCAGGTGTTCCAGCAGGTGCGCCATGCCGGTTTCGCCGTAGTTCTCGTTCACGCTGCCCACCAGATAGGTCACGTTCAGCGTAAAGGTGCCGGCTGAAGGGTCGGGAAACAGCAGCACGCGCAGGCCATTGCTGAGGCGGTATTCCTGAATGCCCTCGGCCTGGGTCACGAAAGTCACGCCGGCCGGCAGACCCGCCGGCTGAGCGGCAGACTTCTGTGGCTGGGCCGCAGGCTGCCCGGGTTGCACCGGCTGGACCCGGGGCGGCTTGCCCGGCTGCACCTCGCCGGAGCGGGTGCCCGGTTCATCGCGCAGGGGGGGCATCTTGGAAGGCGCGGTGGCGGCCGGAGCCTGAGCAGCTGGAGCCTGAGCAGCTGGAGCCGGAGTGGCTGGGGTCTGTGCCGCCGGGGCGCTGCGCTGCGGCAGGGCCGGAACGACGACCTGGCCGCCCGGCGCTGGCAGCGGTGCAGGCTGCCCGCCGCCGGCCACCCCGGCCAGCGCCGCACTGCCCAGACTGAGACCTAAGGTCCACAACAACAAGCGTGATTTGTATGGCATCACTTCAGCATACAGGACGCCACAGGGCTGGGCAGCGTCCCGGAGAGGGAGGCGGGTTTTGGGCGAGCCTTAAGTTGCCGCCGGCTTTTCCCCGGGTGCCCTGCCGACCCCGGCCCAGCAGCGGCCCGGCCAGGCTCCCTTGCTATGCTGGCGGGTATGCCCAGAACATTTGAAGAGAAGCTGCACGAGTACGCCCGCGTCCTGGTGGAGACCGGCGCTGGCCTGCAGCCCGGCGGCAAATTGCAGATCAACGCGCCCATAGAAGCGGCGCCGCTGGTGCGCGAGATCGTGCAGGAGGCTTACCGCCTCGGAGCGCTGGACGTGCGGGTGGACTGGCGCGATGACCAGTTAGAGCGGCTGCGCTACGTGGAAGGCAGCCGCGAGGCCGCGCTGTTTATCCCCGACTGGGCGATGGAGCAGGCCGAGCGGATGGTGGACGACGGCTACGCCCGCATCGGCATTCGCGGAGACGACCCCAACCTGCTCTCGGGCGTGGACGGCAGCCTGATTGCCGAACGCACCAAGCGCGGCGCGCAGTTGAGCGAAAAAGTCTCGGCAGCCGTGAGCGGCCACCTGATCGACTGGACCCTCGGCGCGATGAGCACCCCGGCCTGGGCCCGCAGCGTGTACCCGGACCTGCCGGAAGCTGAGGGCGTGGCGCGGCTGTGGGAAGACATCTTTACCGTCTCGCGCATCAACGAAGATGACCCGGTGGCGGCCTGGGAAGCGCACGTGGACCGGCTGGCCCGCCTGACCGCGTACCTCAACGGGCAGCAGTTCAGCGCGGTGCATATTCGCAACGCCGAAGGCACCGACCTGACGGTGGGCCTGGCCGACGGCCACGTCTGGGACGGCGGCGCCCTAACCGGCCCCACCGGCAACCGCACCGTGCCCAACATGCCCACCGACGAGGTCTTTACTGCGCCGCACCGCGACCGGGTGAGCGGCGTGGCCGTGGCCAGCAAACCGCTTTCGGTCCGGGGCACCCTGATCAGTGGCATCCGCATGACCTTCAAGGACGGCAAAGCGGTGGAAGTCAGCGCCGAGACCGGCGAAGAGACCCTGCGCCAGCTGGTTGAAACCGACGAGGGCGCCTCGCACCTGGGTGAAGTGGCGCTGGTACCGGCCTCGGCGCCGGTGGCCCAGACCGGCAGCCTGTTTAACATGACCCTGTTTGACGAGAATGCCGCCTCGCACATTGCGATGGGCCGCTGCTACCCCACCAACGTGCAGGGCGGCGGCGACGCCGAGCGGTTGGCGGCGGCCGGCGGCAACCGCTCGCTGATTCACGTGGACTGGATGATCGGCAGTCCCACTTCGGATGTGGACGGCCTGACCGCCGGCGGCGAGCGCGTTCCCCTGATGCGTCAGGGTGAATGGGTGGTGGACGCCGCCAAATAAACCCGCGCCGGGGCCGGGCCGCGTGTCAGGCGCGTGCCCGGCGGCTTTCGACCTCGGCCACGATCCGGTCAATCACCTGCTGCGCGCTCAGCTCGCCGGTATCGATCATCAGGGCGTCGGCCGCCGGGGCGCTCTGGGCCGCGTCGCGGGCGTCACGCTCGACCAGTGCGGCTTCAATGGCGTCCAGCTCCTCGGGGCGCTCGGCGCTGCGTCGCTGGGCCCGCACCCGTGGGTGCGCGGTCAGGTAGAACTTGGCCTGTGCCTGCGGAAACACGTTGGTGCCCATGTCGCGGCCCTCGGCCACGAAGGGCGCCGGCAGGGCCCGCAGCTGTTCGTCCACCCAGGCCCGCACTTCCGGCAGCGCGGCGTAGGCACTGACCCCTTCGTCCACCCGGGTGGCGTGCAGGGCTTCGGTCAGCTCCCGCTCTCCGCGCCACACCCGGTTGCCCTCGGCGCGGGGGTCCAGGCGCGGTGGCTGGGCCTGCAAATGCTCCAGCACCCGTAGGTCGCCGCCTTCCAGAGCAGCTTCCAGGCCGCACAGCGTCACGGCGCGGTAGAGCAGTCCTGAGCTGATATACGGGATGCCCAGAGTGCGCGCCACGCCCGATGCCACCGTGCTTTTGCCGCTTGCCGCTACGCCGTCAATCGTGATAATCACGCTCCTCAGTGTAGTGGCTTGGGAGATGTAGTGGCTGGGCGGTGTGGCGGTTGGAACCGGGGGACGGGGGAGCAAGCCGGCCCCCGGTTCCAACCGCCCCTTAGCCTGGCCCGCTAGACTGCTCCCATGCGCCTGCTGCTGCTGGAAGACGACGCCCGCATCGCCGAGCCTACCCGTGAGGCCCTGGCCGAAGCCGGCTATGACGTGACCTGGGTGCAGACCGGCGACGACGCCCTGGAAGCGGCAGTGATGGGCGACTATCCGCTGGCGGTGCTCGACGTGATGGTGCCTGGCGAGCTGGACGGCTTCGGGGTGGCGGCGCAGATGCGCGAAGCGGGGCTCGATACCGCCATCCTGTTCCTGACCGCCCGCACCGAGGTGGCCGACCGGGTTCACGGCCTGGACATCGGCGGTGACGCTTATCTCACCAAGCCGTTCGCCATGCCCGAACTGCTGGCGACCCTGCGGGCCCTGACCCGGCGCGAGCGCGGCCAGAGTGCGCCGGTGCTGCATTTCGGTGAGGGGCGCGGCACCCTGGATACGGTGGCCCGCACCGTGACCTGGGACGGCGAGGAGGTGGCGGTCACCGGCCGCGAGTACGCTCTGCTTGAAGCGCTGACGCTGTCCCCGGAGCGCTGGTTTACCCGCGAGGACCTGCTGGACCGGGTCTGGGGCGCCGACTTCGACGGTGAAGCCCGCATTGTGGACGTGTACGTGCGTTATGTGCGCCGCAAGCTGGCCCCCGAAGCCATCCGCTCCGAGCGCGGGCGGGGGTACCGGGTCGAGGCATGAGCCGCCGGGTGCAGGAGCCATGCCACAAATGCGCCTGAGCCTGCGCGCCCGCCTGACCCTCTGGGCGGCGCTGGCCACCGGGCTGGCTGCCATGCTGGTGGCCGGGGGCATCTACCTGACGGTGCGGCAATTTCTGTACCTCTCTGAAAAAGAACAGCTGCTCAGCAGTGTATTGATCGTGCAGTCGCGGGTCGAGCGCGAGGTGGACCGCGCCGGCGGCGCCGAGGGAATGCAGTGGTTGTGGCTGGACCTGTCACAGATTGCGAACGAGAATGTGCAGACCCAGAACCTGGAGCTGCGGCTGGCGGCGCAGGTGAGCGGGCAGTGGGTCTACAACCAGACCGCTCATTTCCCGAAAGGGCTGGCGCTGGACCTGCCGGTCAATCTCTACCAGATTCAGAATCAGGACAAGCTGGTGGCGGTGCGGGAACTGCGGACCTCCGGCCCCCCGCTGCTGCTGACTGTGATGACCGATACCGGGTCGCTGGGCCGGGCCAACAAGGCTTTTCAGCGGGCTTTTTGGATGCTGCTGCCGCTGGCGCTGCTGCTGGCGCTGGTGGTGGGCTGGACCGTGTCGGGCCGGCTGCTGGCCCCGGTGCGGCAATTGGAGGTGGCTGCCCGCGAGGTGGGCGAAAGCGGTGACCTGCGCCGCCCGCTGCCGCTCACCGAGCAGGGCGACGAACTGGGCATGCTGGCCCGCGCCCTGCAAGGGACCTTCGCGCAGCTGGCCGAAGCCCGTGAGCGCGAGCAGGACTTTGCCCGCGCCGCCGCGCACGACCTGCGTTCTCCGCTGGCGGCCCTCACGGCGCGGGTGCAGGGCAGTCTCAGCCGGCCCCGCGACGCCGAGCGCTACCGCCAGGACCTGCGCGAAATCGGCACCGATCTGGAGCGGCTCTCGGACCTGACCACCCACCTGCTGCTGCTCTCGCGTGACCCCTCGTCGGTTGCGCGGCAGCCGGTGGCCCTGCACCCGCTGGCGGCCGACGCCGTGGACCGCGCCCGCGAACTCGACGAACTGGCCGATGTGGACCTGCAGGTGGCCCCCAGCGGCCGGGGCCTCTGGACCGAGGGCGACCCGGTGCTGCTGGGGCAGGCGGTCTGGAATCTGGTGGTCAACGCCATGAAGTATGGTGGCGGCACGCCGGTGCAGGTGCTCTTGGAAGGCGAGAACGGCGAAGCCAGAATCACCGTGCAGGACGAAGGCCCTGGCGTCTCGCCCGAGGTGCTGGCGCGGCTGGGGCAGGCTTTTTACCGGCCCGATTCTTCCCGCCAGGGCCAGGCGGCGGGCGGTGGACACGGGCTGGGGCTGGCGCTGGCGCAGCGGGCGGCCGAGGTCCACGGTGGCCGCCTGGAACTGCAAAGCACAGAAGGCGCCGGCTTTACGGCGCGGCTGGTGCTGCCGGCCACGCCGCCGCCAGACCCGGAAAGAAACGAGCTGGAAAGAAACGGGCCGGGCTGAGGTGCCGTCCCTGCTGGGCAGGGGGCTTCTGGCTTCAGACCTTTACACTGTCCCCCATGACCGCTTCCGCTTCCGCGCAGTACCAAGCCCTGATTCTCGGCGGGGGTGATCCGGGTGACCCGTTTGCCGCCGCCCACGGGGTGCCGGTCAAGGCGCTGGTGCCGGTGGCCGGCGAGCCGATGGCGCTGCACGTGCTGCGGACGGTCCGGGATAGTGGCCGGGTGGGCCGGGTCGCCTACATCGGCCCGACCACCTCCGAGATGGACGCCCTGATCGATTTGAAACTGCCCGACACCGGCCGCCTGATTGATAATCTCTCGTCTGGCCTGGAAGCGCTGGGGGATCAGGCCGGCCGGGCGCTGGTCCTGACCGCCGACATTCCGATGCTCTCGCCCGCGCAGCTGAACGATGTGCTGGACCAGGCCGCACTCCTGCCCGGCGCGGGGCTGCTGTATCCGGTGGTGCCGCGTCAGGCCTGCGAGGCCGCCTATCCCGGCGTCAAGCGCACCTTCGTGCGGGTCAAAGACGGCACTTTTACCGGCGGCAACCTGTTTCTGTTTGATCCCCAGCTGGTCGGGCGCTTCCTGCCCAAGCTGCGGGCGGTGCTGGACGCCCGTAAAGCGCCGCTCAAACTGGCAGCTTTGATCGGTCCCGGGGTCCTGCTGCGGTTGCTGACCGGTCAGCTGACGGTGCGCCGGCTGGAGGAGGCGGTCAGCCGCCTGCTGGGGGTCGAAGCCCGGGCCATCATCACCCCACACGCCGCCGTGGGCACCGACGTGGACAAGGACTCAGACCTGGCCTTGGCCGAAGCTGAGCTGGCCCGCCGCGCCTGACCCTGGCGGGGGCAGCCTGCTTGCTGGTGTTGCGGTAATCCTGACCAGCAAAGTCGGGATTTAATGCGCCTGGACAGCATTCCTCCCCGGCTGGCCGCCCTTGTCATCTCATCAACTGCGCGGCATACTGCCCCTATGCCTCACGTCATCACTTCCCCCTGCATCGGTGTCAAGGACCAAGCCTGCACCGAAGTCTGCCCCGTCGAGTGCATCTACGACGGCGGTGATCAGTTCCTGATTCACCCCGATGAATGCATCGACTGCGGCGCCTGCGTGCCCGCCTGCCCGGTCAACGCCATCTACCCCGAAGAGGACGTGCCCGAAGAAGAAACGCCTTTTATCGCCAAGAACGCTGAATTCTTCGGCGTCTGAACATATCCGCTGCCGGAAATGCCGGCGGCCCAAGCTCTAGAAAACGGCCCGGAAGGCAGAATCTTCCGGGCCGTTTTCTAGATTGCGTTGCCTTATCAGCGGGCGCTGCCACCCAGAATATCTTCGATGCGGGCCACCACATCGGCACTCAGTTTCACGCCGCCGGCCTTGACGGTGTCCTCGATCTGGCTCACCTTGGTGGCGCCAGTAATCACGCTGCTGACGCCCTTTTGCCGCAGAATCCAGGCCAGGGCCAGCTGGGCGCGGGTCAGGCCCAGATCGTCGGCGATGGGCTTGAGGTCGCGCACCCGCTGCACGTTTTCATCGGTCAGGAACTTCTTGGCCCAGTTCTCGTTCTCGCCCAGGCGGGCACCTTCCGGCACGCCGTTGTCGTACTTGCCGGTCAGCAGGCCCATCGCCAGCGGGCTCCACACCACCAGGCCCACGCCGGCATCCTCGGTGTAGGGCAGGATTTCGTTTTCCACCCGCTCACGGGCAATCATGGAGTATTCAGGCTGTTCCACCACCGGCGCGTGTAGGCCGTGGGCGCGGGCAAATTCCACCGCCTGCGCAATCCGGGCCGCCGGCCACATCGAGGTGCCCCAGTAAAGGGCCTTGCCGTCGCGGATCACCTGGTCAAAGGCCATCACGATTTCTTCCATCGGTACGCTGGGGTCGTAGCGGTGCGCGAAGTAGATATCCAGGTAATCGGTGCCCAGGCGCTGCAGGCTCTTGTCGATGCTTTCCAGCACGTGCTTACGGCTGAGGCCCTGGTCGTTCACGTCGTCGCTCATGGGCCAGTAGACCTTGCTGGACAGCACCAGGGTGTGGCGGGGCAGTTCGCCCAGCACGGCGCCCATCATCTCCTCGCTCTTGCCCTTGGCATACACGTCGGCCTGGTCAAAGAAGTTGACGCCCGAGTCGTACGCCCGGTGAACGATGTCGCGCACCGTCTGCTGCTCGTGCACGCTGTGCCCGTAGGTCACCCAGCCGCCCAGCGCCACTTCCGAGACCTTCAGACCACTCTTACCCAGTTTGCGGTAATCCATACCCTCTACTCTAAGGCCCAGGTACACGTCTGATCGTCAGCCTGCTCCCGGAGCTGGCCCCGGCGGTCCGGACTGGGCAGGAAACCTCTAAGAAACATAAAAAAAGAGCAGCGCCCGCGCAGGCTGCTCTTTGTTGAACTGGGTTGGTAAGACTGGCGCGTGGCCTCTGCTGTGTGTGATGCCCTCAGGTGTGCTTGGGGCTGGGGCGGGTGCCACTTTCCAGCGGGATATTGGCCGACAGCACCATCTTGTCGCCCATCTGTTCCACCTCAATCGAGCTTTCGCCGGCCGGGAAGTGCTTGCGCACCACTTCCAGCAGGTCGGCCCGCAGCGCGTCGATTTTGCCCGGCGATACGTTGGCGCGGTCATAGGCCAGTACCAGCTCCAGCCGGTCGCGCAGGGCTTCCTTGCTGCGGTCCTCGCGGCTCTTGAACCACCCGAACATCAGCCGCCTCCCAGCAGCCGGCGCAATTTGGCCCAGAAGCCGCCGGCCGGTTCCTCGTCGTAAACCGGGAAGGGCACGTCCTCGCCGCGAATGCGCCGCGCCGTGTCCATAAAGGCCTGCCCCGCTTTGGAGGTGCCCAGCACCGCCGGCTCGCCCACGTTGGTCGAAACGATGATACCGTCATCTTCGGGAATGATGCCGATCGGCTTGACGTTGAGGATGTTCACCATATCGGCTTCGCTCAGCATGTTGCCGCTGGCAACCATGGCCGGCCGCAGGCGGTTGATCACCAGCCGGATTTCGCCCACCTGGTGTGCTTCCAGCAGCCCGATGATCCGGTCGGCGTCACGCACGCTGGAGACTTCCGGGTTCACCACGACCAGGGCGCCCTGCGCCGGCGCGGCGGCCGTCTTGAAACCGGACTCGATCCCGGCCGGGCTGTCCACCAGAATCCGGTCGAAGCCTTCCTCGTTCAGCAGGCGGTCAATCACCTGCTTGAACACTTCCGGGTCCAGCGCGTCCTTGTCGCGGGTCTGTGAGGCTGGCATCAGGTAGAGGTTTTCCACCCGCTTGTCGCGGATCAGCGCCTGGTTCAGTTTGCACTTGCCTTCCAGCACGTCGATCAGGTCAAAAACCACCCGGCTTTCCAGGCCCATCACCACGTCCAGGTTACGCAGGCCCACGTCCACGTCGATAACGGCGGTCTTTTCGCCCTGTTTGGCCAGGGCCGCACCGATGTTGGCGGTGGTGGTGGTCTTGCCGACCCCCCCCTTGCCCGAGGTCACTACGATGACTTTGGCGTCCATGGTTTCAAATTGTAGCGTGAACCCCGTCCCCTGACACCCTAAAGGGCCCGGCAGCCGAAAACCGCCGCAGCCGCTGCGAGTGGGCCGGGCGGTTTTCAGTTCTGGAAAAGGGGAAAGTGAGGTGAGGGAGACTCAGGCTTTCAGGCCGCTGGATGGGCTGGTATCCCGCTGCGGCAGCTGACCGTGCTTGGCCAGCCGCACTCCGGCCGAGAGCCCGGCCTGGGCGCCCAGCTGCCAGGCCACTTTCAGCATGAATAGGACGGCTTCCTGGTCCCCGGCTTCCATCAGGTCAGCCAGATGCTCGGGCAGGCCGTCGGGCAGCGTCATCTCGGACAGCTGGTCGCCGTAGTCCTTTTCAACCTGGGCGAACCACTCAGCATAAGCGTTACTCATACCGAGCAATCTATCAAAGCCTCACTCAAGTTATGTGACAAAAAAGCCAGAGTTCACCCAGAGTTATCGGTGCAACGCTTTGCGATGGGGGCCGCGTTTCCCGCTTCCCCAGCGGTGCTAAGCTGCCCGCATGACGGCAGAACTGTTTCCAGCGGCGACCCAGCCCGCCGAGCCTAAGGCCATCACCATCAGCGATTTCGGTGCCCAGAAGGCCCAGAGCATTCTGGCCGGCAGCGGCAAGACGGACGCAGGGGTGCGCGTATTTATCAAGAGCGGTGGGTGTAGCGGCTATCAGTACGGCATGGCCATTGACGACCGCGAACTTGAGGGCGACACCATCGTGTACGACCGTGGCGTAAAGCTGCTGGTAGATCAGGCCAGCCTGGCCCTGCTGCGCGGCAGCGAGGTGGACTTTGTCGAGAACCTGATGGGCGGCGGCTTTACGGTCCATAACCCTAATGCCACCAGCTCCTGCGGCTGCGGCCACTCCTTCCGCACCGACGGCGTCACTGCCCCGGAAGGAGAAGGCGGCTCCTGCCACAGCTGAGACCCTCAGCGGCGGAGTCTGCTTGTGGGTTCCGCCCTTCTCTCTATGCTTTGTCTATGAGCGTGTTTGAACTGGGCGTATGCCCATGAGGGTCCTGGGCGTGGACCCTGGACTGGCGAATCTGGGCCTCGGCGTGGTGGAAGGAGATGTTCGCCGCGCCGCCTGCCTGCATCAGGAGTGCGTGACCACCCCCAGCTCACAGGAGATGGGCCAGCGCCTGCTGACTCTGCATCAGCATGTATCAGCTGTATTGGATGAATTTCAGCCGGACGTCGTTGCCATGGAAGACCAGATTCTGCGCCGTCAGGCAGACGTGGCCTTTAAGGTGGGGCAGGCATACGGCGTGGTGCAGCTCACCTGTGGGCAGCGTGGGCTGCCGGTCTACGGTTATGGCCCCATGCAGGTCAAGAAAGCCTTAGTGGGTACCGGCCGGGCCGAAAAGGCACAGGTCATCTATATGGTCAAAGCCAATCTGGGGCTGCGTGCGCTGGCAAACAACCACGCCGCCGATGCTCTGGCGCTGGCCCTGACCCACCTGGCCTCTGCTCCGCTGGCCAGCCGTGGTGCCCTGGAAGTGGCACTGCAGGCCGCCGAACGCCGCAGTCGCCGCTAAGCCTGGCGTGAGCAACGTTTCCAGCCACTACTCTGAGGGCAGAGGAACCAGCCCATGACGGGTGAAACCCTCACCCAGCTCTGGCTGACCCTGGCGCTCTGCAGTCTGCTGACCGCCGGATGGCTCTGGTTCTTTATCCGGCATGACCGTCACCCCGAACCGCTCTGGTTGCTGGCGCGGACCTTCGGCTGGGGCGTCTTTGCCTGGCTAATATCGGCCACTTTCGAAGCCAGCTTCGAGCGCTGGTGGAGTTTGCCCCTGCTTCTGACATTGCTGGCAGCGATTACCGAAGAGGGCTTCAAGCTGGTGGCTGCCGGAAGTGCACTGGCCGAACCCGCTTTCGACGAGCCGATGGATGGTCTGGTTTACGCGGTCACGGCAGCGCTAGGCTTTGCATACGCTGAGAACCTCACCTACGCTCTGGGCTTTGGCAGCGGCGTGGCGGCTTGGCACATGCTGGTTACTACGCTGGCCCATGCCCTGTTCAGTGCGCCACAGGGGTACGCGCTGGGCCGCTATTACCTGTTTGGCCGCAGCTGGTGGCGCTCATGGGGGTTGGGGCTCAGCATTCTGCTGCACTTTGCCTTTAACACTCTGCTGTTGGATGAAGCTGGCTGGGTGCAGCTGCTCTTTCTGCTGTCCTTGTTGCTGTTGATGGCTCTGATGGCTCGGCAGTATTACCGACAGTTTCAGGCTTATGCTCAGGCCAAAACTCAGTAGTTTCCCGTTTCTGTCGGCATTCTTGTCGTTTTCTCGGCGCCCTTTGCCATAGGGGTTGACACACTGGAGTAGGACTTGTATAGTTTCTGAGCCTCAGTTGAGGCGGGCAGCATGACAAACGAAGAGCAATGCGAGAACAAGAGCATTAATCCTGTTTTAAACACCGAGTCGCACCTGTAAGGTGCAGATGAAGTTTTGAAATCTTGATGGGTCAAGATACTAAGGGCCCACGGTGGATGCCTTGGCACTGGAGCCGATGAAGGACGCGATTACCTGCGAAAAGCCTGGATGAGCCGGAGATAGGCGTTGATCCCAGGATGTCCGAATGGGGAAACCCACCCGCAAGGGTACTTCTGCTTGCAGAAGAGGGAACTCAGGGAACTGAAACATCTCAGTACCTGAAGGAAGAGAAAGAGAATTCGATTCCGTGAGTAGCGGCGAGCGAAACCGGAAGAGCCCAAACCGAAACGTTTACGTTTCGGGGTTGTAGGACCAGTTTTTAAGATTCAGATCGTTTACCTGAAGCTGCTGGAAAGCGGCACCACAGAAGGTGATAGTCCTGTAAGGGAAAAGTGATCTGACTGTACTGGCACCTGAGTAGGTCGTTGTTCGTGAAACGATGACTGAATCCGCGCGGACCACCGCGCAAGGCTAAATACTCCCAGTGACCGATAGCGCATAGTACCGTGAGGGAAAGGTGAAAAGAACCTCGGAAGAGGAGTGAAAGAGAACCTGAAACCGTGGGCTTACAAGCAGTCATGGCTCCTTATGTGAGTTATGGCGTGCCTATTGAAGCATGAGCCGGCGA
>NZ_CAMPFU010000003.1:325000-337500 GCF_946848805.1 Deinococcus sp. Marseille-Q6407 | reverse complement strand
TGCAGGCCCTGGCCGAGACGCAGGCCGAAGCGATTATTCACTTCGCTGCCTGCATTGAAGTGGGCGAAAGCATGCGCGAGCCACTGGGCTATTACCGCAACAACGTGATGGGTAGCCTCAATCTGCTGCAGGCCATACAGAACACCGGCCGGCGGATTCCACTGGTGTTTTCCAGCACGGCGGCCGTGTACGGCACCACCGACGCCGTGCCAATTCCCGAGGACGCTCCGCTGCATCCCGAAAGCGTGTACGGCGAAACCAAGCTGATGACTGAACGGATGATTCACGCCGCACACGCGGCCCACGGCCAGCCTTACACCGTGCTGCGTTATTTCAACGTGTGTGGCGCGGCACCCGAAGGTGATATTGGTGAGGCGCACCCCAGCCAGACCCACCTGATCGAACTGGCCTGCATGACCGCCCTGGGCAAGCGGCCCAAGATGATGGTGTTCGGAGAAGATTACCCCACCCCCGATGGCACCTGCCTGCGCGACTATATCCACGTGCAGGACCTAGCCGACGCGCATGTGCTGGCCCTGCGGGCGCTGCTGGAGGGCCGCCATGACGCTGCTACCTACAACGTGGGCCTGGGCCAGGGCTTCAGCGTGCGTGAGGTGTTGGATACGGTAGACAGAGTGGTGGGCTTTGCGCTGCCCCGTGAAATGGCCGAGCGCCGCCCCGGTGACCCGCCCCGCCTGGTGGCCGACGGTTCCCGCATCCGCGAGGAACTGGGCTTTGCCCCTAACTTCCCCGAACTGCGCCAGATGGTGGAAACGGCCTGGGCCTGGCACCGCTCGCATCCCAACGGCTTCGAGGTCTAAGGCAATTCCTGCCTTCAGGCCCTGTCAAGCTCACAAAAAAGCGCCGGTAACCCAGATGGGACCGGCGCTTTTTCTATGCTGATTATATGTTAAGTGTCAGGGCGCCTCAGCCCAGGTCGCGCAGTTTCTCGTACAGCTCGCGCTGCTCGGCGCTGAGTTCTTTGGGCACCGTCACGTTCAGCCGCACGTAGAGGTCACCCTTGCCGCCGTTCTTCCTGGGCCAGCCCTGGCCCTTGAGGCGCATCCGGCGGCCGCCGCTGCTGCCGGCCGGCACATTGAGGTTGCCGCTGCCAGTCATGGTCTGCACCGTCACCTGTCCGCCTAGGGCCGCTACCGGCGCCGGCACGTCCACGCTGGTGGTCAGGTCGTCGCCGTCCAGTTCAAAGCGGGCGTCTTCCAGTACCCGGATGGTGAGCAGCACGTCGCCGCCGCCGGGGCCCTGTCCAGCCAGCCGCAGCCGGGCGCCGTCGCGGGTGCCGGCCGGAACGCGCAGGCTCAGGCGCTTACCGTCCACATTGATGATCTCGTCGGAACCTTCAAACGCCTCGCGCAGCGAAACCTGTAGCTCGCCTTCCACATTCTGCACGAAGCGCCGACCGCCTCCGCCTGCTGCGCCTGCGCCGCCCATGCCGGCTCCGCCCAGGCCACCGAACAGGTCCTCAATGCTGATGGGGCTGCCGTCGGGCGCAGTAAAGCCGCCGCGTCCGGTCCCGCGGCCGCCCATCCGGCCACCGAACATGTCCTGGAAAAAGTCCGAGAACTGACTGGGGTCGAACCCGCTGAAGTCACCGCCCTGGAACCCGCCGCCCGGGTAGCCGCCGGGGGGCACCTGGCCGGTATGGCCAAACTGGTCATACGCCTGGCGCTTCTGGGGGTCGCTCAGGACAGCGTAGGCTTCGCCGATTTCCTTGAACCTGTCGGCGGCAGCGTCGTCGCCGGGGTTCTTGTCGGGGTGATATTTCTTGGCCAGTTTGCGGTAGGCGCTCTTGATGTCGGCGTCCGAAGCCGAACGGGCCACGCCCAGGGTGTCGTAGTAATCCTTGTAGGCCACAGGGACCTCCTTTCGGTGAAGTTTAAATGGAAAGGGAAGGGGTCAGCTTATTAATAAAAGCCCGCAGGCCATAAGCTTCGGCAATCTGCAGCGCTGTCAGGCCCCGTGAGTCGCGCAGTTCCGGGTCGGCACCGTGCGCCAGCAGCAGGTCCAGTACCGCCGTGTTCGGAGCGCGGGTGTGGGCTGCGTAAGCCTGCCCTTCCACATCGGTGGTGTGTAGCAGCGGGGGCCAGAAACGGGCGTCGTTCGGGTCGGCACCCCGGTCCAGCAGGGCGCGGACCAGCGCCGGGTCGGCTGTCTGCTCAACCGCCAGATTCAGCAGCGGCAGCGCCTCGGTATCGGGCCAGAAGTTCACGTCCTGCACCATCTCTAGCAGCTGGCGCTGGGCAGCAGGCGGCGCACTTTCCGGATGACGCAGCGCCCAACCGAGAGCCTGATGCACTTTGGTCTGGCTCACCTCTGCCGGGAGGGCCGTAAGCTCCTCCCCACGTTTGAGAGCCGCAATCAGTGGATTGCTGTCCTCGCGTTGGATCAGCCGGACATATTCGCTTTCGACCTGCTCGCGTGCCCAGCTCTCGCGGCGTAGGAATTTCAGGCTGCTGCCTAGGCTGGGGTTGTTCTGAAAGCACTTCACCGGCACACGCTCGGCCAAGCCAGCCCAGCCATATTCGGCCTGCAGATACGAGACGATCTGCTTGAGGGTGACGCCGTGCAGTGGGTCGGGGCTCATCGTGCCCGCCCCAGTTGAGTGCTTCGCAGCCGGGCCGCATTACGCCAGATCAGCGCCAGGCTGACCGGATAAAGCAGGCCCAGTCCTAGCGCCAGGAGCGGCTGGCCAGTGTGGGCCAGGTCCAGCGCTCCGGTCAGGCAGAGTCCGCCCAACGCGCCGAACAGGCCGCCCAACGCCAGCCGCTTTCCGGTCTGCTCTGTGCGGCTCATCTCCCGTCTCAGCCTTGCTGACCGACCACCACGCGGGCGGGGCGCACGCAGCGCTCGCCCATGCGGAAGCCCAGTTCGTAGGTCTGGATGATCTTGCCGTCTTCGCCGGCCACCACCTGAATGGCTTCGTGGTAGGTGGGGTCGAAGTGCTCGCCTTCCTGGCCGGTGGGCTCCAGGCCTAGGCCGGCGAACACGCTCAGCACCTTGTTCAGCACCGCCTGCATGCCAGGAACCAGTTTGCTGGGATCTTCGGCGCCCATGCTCAGGGCGCGGGAGATATCGTCGTACACCGGCATCAGCGCTTCGGCGGCCTTACTCACGCCCTTGTTCTGGGCTTCGGCGGCTTCCTGGGCCGTGCGGGAGCGGTAGCCTTCAAAATCGGCGGCCAGGCGGCCCAGCCGGTTTTTCAGGTCGGCATTTTCCTGCTCCAGTTCCTCGGCGCGCTGGCCTCTTTGCAGCTGGCCCATCATTTCCTGCACCTGGGCCATCATGTTCTCGTCCATATCAGGAAAGCCCTCGGGCATTTCGAAGTCCTCGGGGAAGTCGTCGGGCAGGTCGCTGCTGCGGGCCGGTGCGCCGCTCTGGTCTGGGCCGCCGAACTGGATATTGCTGGGTTCGCCCTGCATCTCGGCGGGGTCTTGCTGGCCTTGCGGGTTCTTGGTGTCGTCGCTCATCTCGGGCTCCTTTTTCTTGCCGAAGGGATTGAGAAAATTGGAAAACATACCTTCAGCATAGGTGCTCTGACCGGGTCCAAATGATCCTGTCAGTGAAAAGGGGGAGGGCCGGGCGGCCAACACCGCTCACTGCCCTCCCCGCATCTTATGGGATTACTTGTTGTCGTCGGCGGGCGTGAAGTCGGCGTCGATCACGTCGTCATCCTGGCCCTGGGCGGCAGCTCCGGGCTGGCCGGCGTCGGCCTGGCCCTGGGCAGCGCTGCTGTTCTGGGTCATGAAGTTCCGCAGTTCTTCTTCCAGGCGGCCCTGCACTTCGGCGATCCGCGCATCGTCGTCGCTGTTTACGGCCTGCTCGGCTTCGTCGGCCACGGCCTTAAGGCGGTCCTTGGCATCCTGCGGTGCAGCGGCGTTTTCGTCAATCTGCTGCAGGGCCTGAACCCGCATCTGATCCAGCATGTTGCGCTTTTCGACGCGTTCCTTGCGCTGCTTGTCGGCTTCGGCGTTCTGCTCAGCTTCCTGCACCATCCGTTCCACATCGCTCTTGTCGAGGGTGGTGGTGTTTTCGATGGTGATGCTGGATTCCTTGCCGGTGGTCTTTTCCTTGGCGGTCACGTTCAGGATGCCGTTGGCGTCGATATCGAAGGTCACTTCGATCTGAGCCTGACCGGCGCGCATGGGAGGAATGCCTTCCAGCTTGAAGCGGCCCAGAGACTTGTTGTCGGCAGCCATGGGGCGTTCACCCTGCAGCACGTTGATTTCCACACCCGGCTGGTTGTTCTCAGCGGTGGTGTAAATCTCGGTCTTCTTGGCGGGCACCGCGGTGTTGCGGGTAATCATCGGGGCAATCATGCCGCCCTTGACTTCCACACCCAGGGTCAGCGGGGTCACGTCCACCAGCACGATGTCGCCCAGGTTGGAGTCACCCTGGATGATGCCGGCCTGCACGGCGGCACCGAGCGCCACAGCTTCGTCGGGGTTGACCGATTCGTTGGGGGTCTTGCCGGTGATGTCCTGCACGATGCGCTTGACGGCGGGGATACGGGTCGAGCCGCCCACCAGAATCACTTCGTTCAGGTCGCTGGAGCTGATTCCGGCGTCACGCATGGCCTGTTCCACCGGCTGACGCACGCGCTTGAGCAGGTCAGCGGTCAGTTCTTCGAACTTGGCCCGCGACAGGCTGCGTTCCAGGTGCAGCGGGGTGCGGGTTTCGGGGTCGAAGGTGATAAAGGGCAGGCTGATGCTGGTTTCAGAAGCGTTGGACAGTTCGATCTTGGCCTTTTCAGCGGCTTCGATCAGGCGCTGCAGGGCCTGCTTGTCCTTACGCAGGTCGAAGTTGTGCTCCTTGTTGAACTCGTCGGCCAGCCAGTCCACGATGCGGTGGTCGAAGTCCGCGCCGCCGAGGTGGGTGTCACCGGCGGTGGACTTCACTTCGAACACGCCGTCGCCGAGTTCCAGGATGGTCACGTCGAAGGTGCCGCCGCCCAGGTCGAACACCAGAATGGTTTCGTCACCCTGACGTTCCAGGCCGTAGGCCAGCGCGGCGGCGGTGGGTTCGTTGATGACGCGCAGCACGTTCAGGCCTGCGATTTCACCGGCCTGCTTGGTGGCTTCACGCTGCGAGTTGTCGAAGTAGGCGGGCACGGTGATCACGGCGTCGGTGATCTTCTGGCCCAGCTTGGCGGAAGCGTCGCCCACCAGCTTGCGCAGCACTTCGGCGCTCACCTGTTCGGGGGCCAGATCCTTGCCTTCCACTTCGATGCGGACACTGCCGCCGGGGCCTTCCTTGACGGTGAAGGGGGTGCGGGCCGCGTCTTCTTTGACTTCGTCCCAGCGGCGGCCGATGAAGCGCTTGACTTCAAACAGCGTGGCCTGCGGGTTCAGCGCAGCCTGACGGCGGGCGATCTGGCCCACCAGACGTTCGTCGCCCTTGTACGCGACCACTGAGGGGGTGGTGCGGTTGCCTTCGGCGTTGACGATCACTTCGGGGCGGCCGCCTTCCATCACGGCAATCACGGAGTTGGTGGTCCCCAGGTCGATTCCTACTGCTTTAGCCATATTGATTCTCCTTAAGAGTAAAAGCTGAGCGTTGAGTCCGGAAACAGCCGCCCAGGCCTGCTTCCCAAATCAGCCTTGTTGATGCTTTGAATAGCATAGTCCCACATTTAGCGGCTGTCAATAGACTTGAGTGCCCTAGACTCAAGTTTGCGGTTAAGACTGCGTTCATCTTCGTTTGCGGCTGGGCTGGCTGCGCTGGGCAAGGCTAGCTTCAGAGAAGTTCACAGTTCTTGGCCTGGCCGCCGCCGTAGACTGGCGTATGAACGCAGGCTGGCTGAGTCGCTCTTGGAAGTGGCTGGTAGGGGGGATCCTGGTGATCCTGCTGGGCCTGCTCCTGGCCTCTCCCGGTCCCAAGGAAATGCCGCTGAGTGACTTCACGGATCACCTGAAAAACCGGCAGGTCGAGACGGCGGTGCTGACGCCGGACGGCGACACCCTGGTGCTTCACGGTCTGCTGGTGGGCAAGGAGCCTTATCAGACCCGCACCCTGCCCGGCGACCCGCAGCTCACCTTTAACGAGTTGCAGCGGCGCGGAGTCAAGGTGGCTTATCAACCGCCGGCGCGGGTCAGCTGGCTTTCGGCGCTCAGCTGGCTGCTGTCGCTGGTGCTGCTGGGCGTGCTGCTGTATATGCTGCTGCGCTCGCGCCAGATGGGCAGCGGGGACCCGGCCGCCAACGCTTTCGGCAAAAGCCGCGCCAGTGTGGTGAACATTGACCGGGTGGGCGTGACCTTTGCGGACGTGGCCGGCTGTGACGAGGCCAAGCAGGACCTGCAGGAAGTCGTCGATTTCCTGCGCCAGCCTGAGAAATACCGCTCATTAGGCGCCCGCATTCCCCACGGCCTGCTGCTGGTCGGCCCGCCCGGCTCGGGCAAAACCCTACTGGCCAAAGCGGTCGCCGGCGAAGCCGGCGTCCCCTACTTCGCCATCTCCGGCTCCGACTTCGTAGAGATGTTCGTGGGCGTCGGGGCGGCCCGGGTGCGTGACCTCTTCGAACAGGCCCGCAAGGCCGCTCCCTGCATCATCTTTATGGACGAAATCGACGCGGTCGGCCGCAAACGAGGTGTAGGGATGCAGGGCGGCAACGACGAACGCGAGCAGACTCTCAACCAGTTGCTGGTGGAGATGGACGGTTTCCGGGGCGAGGTGGCCGAGGAAGGCCAGGACATCATCATTCTGGCTGCCACCAACCGGCCCGATGTGCTGGACGCAGCCTTGCTGCGTCCGGGACGCTTTGACCGGCAGGTGGTGGTGGATGCACCGGACGCCGCGGGCAGGGAGCGAATCCTGCGGATTCACTCCCGCACCAAACCGCTGGACCCCGGCGTGGACCTGGCCCTGATCGCCCGGCGCACGGCAGGCATGGTAGGTGCCGACCTGGAAAACCTGCTGAATGAAGCGGCCTTGCTGGCGGCCCGGAGTGGAAGGGGCCGGATTCTGATGTCGGACATTGACGAGGCGCGCGACCGGGTCTTGATGGGCCCCGAGCGACGCAGCCTGGTGATTCAGGAGGCCGACCGGCGGATCACGGCTTACCACGAGGTGGGCCACGCCTTAGCCGCTCAGCTGCTGCCGCACGCTGACAAGGCCCACAAGCTGACCATCGTGCCGCGTGGCCGGGCGCTGGGAGCGGCGCTGTATACCCCGGAAGACCGGCTGCACCTCAGCCGCAGCGCCATGCTGGACCGGCTCTGTGTGGCGCTGGCCGGGCACGCGGCCGAACAGGTGGCGGTAGGTGAGGTGACCACTGGGGCCGCCAACGATTTTCAGCAGGCGACCGGGCTGGCCCGCCGGATGGTGACCGAGTGGGGTATGAGCGATGTGGGCCCTCTGGCGCTGACCGAGGAAGGCAGCAATTATCTGGGCTATGGCCCGCAGCCGGCCAGTTACAGCGACCAGACCGCCGAGGCGATTGACCGGGCGGTGACCGAGCTGCTGAACAGCCAGTACCAGCGTGCCGTGGACCTGCTGACCGAACATGCCCACCTGCTGCACCGCCTGACCGACGCTCTGCTGGCCCGCGAGTCGCTCAGCGGCGAGGAACTGGCCGCTGTGGTGCAGGGAGGCACCCTGCCGGCACAGGAACCGGCGGCCGCCGCCACGCCTGAGAGCGGCCGGCCGCGCCTCAAGCCCGGGCTGGCCTGAAGACCGAAGTGGCCTGAAAGGAGGGGGCGCTTGCCCTCTTTTCATCTGCTCTAGGCCAACTGATAGACAGTGATTTCTGGGCCACCAGCGTAGAGGGGCACAGTGTCGCTTCTGTGCCCCGCGTTAGGCTGACAGTCAGCAGCTGTGCCTGCGTGAAAGCCAGAAGCGCAGCAAATTCATTCCGGCCCAGCAGTAAGCCGGCCCGGTGCCTTTCACCACATCCTCCGCCGAAAAGAGGTTTTCCCATGACCCAGACCACTGTTCAGACCGCTGTCTCTCCCCTCGGACCTGGCCAGCCACCGCTGGACCCGGCGCTGCGTGAAGAGGTGGCGCAGTTCCTGTTGACCCATCTGGAAGAATACGGCGACGACCTGCCGGATATTCAGGCCTGCTTGAGCTACGCTGAGGAACGCGGCGGCGCGGTTTTTACGGCCCGTGAGGGCGAGCGTCTGCTGGGCGCGTCCATCACCAACCGCACCGGCATGAGCGGCTTTATTCCCGAAAATATTCTGGTGTATATCGCGGTGCATGCAGACAGCCGGGGCAAGGGCGTGGGCAAGAGCCTGATGGAAGCCATCACCGGGACACTGCAGGGCTCCATCGCGCTGCACGTGGAGCCGCAGAACCCGGCCCGCGCCCTCTACGAGCGCTACGGCTTTACCAACAAATACCTCGAAATGCGGCTGACTCGCTGATGGCGTTTGTCACCCTCAACCGCGACAAGCTGGCTCATAACTACGCCCATCTCCAGGCCCTGTTTGCTGGCCATAACATCGACTGGGGCGTGGTGACCAAATTGTTTTGCGGCAACGAGCTGTTCATCGGCGAGGTGCTGCGCCTGGGCGTGCGCGAGGTGTTGGATTCGCGGATCAGCAACCTGCGCGTCATCAAGCGGCTGTGTCCCGAAGCCCAGACGGTGTATATCAAGCCGCCCGCCTGGGATTACGTGGAAGACCTGGTGCGCTGGGCCGATGTGTCGTTCAACACCGAGCTGGAGACGCTGCGCCTGATCTCCGACGAGGCGGTGCGCCAGGGCCGGGTCCACAAGGTCATCATCATGATTGAGATGGGCGACCTGCGCGAAGGCGTCATGCGGGAGGACCTGGACAGCTTTTATGCTCAGGTCTTCGGGCTGCCGGGCATCGAGGTCATCGGGATCGGAACCAACCTGAACTGTCTGAGCGGCGTGATGCCCAGCGAGGACAAGCTGATTCAGCTGGGGCTGTACCGGACCATTCTGGAGCTGAAAAACGGTGTAAAGATTCCCTGGGTCAGCGCCGGCACCACCGTGACCCTGCCGCTGCTGAAAGCCGGGCTGCTGCCGGCCAGCGTGAACCACTTCCGGGTGGGCGAAGCGCTGTATTTCGGGGCCGATCTGGTCAGGGAAGCGACCTTCGAGGACATGTACGACGACGTGCTGGAGCTGCACGCCCAGGTGATTGAGCTGTCGGAAAAGCCCATGAACCCTTCGGGCCCGCTGGGCAAAAATCCTTTCGGTGCCACGGCGGATAGCGGCTATGAGCAGGGGGCCACCGCCTACCGCGCCATTCTGGATGTGGGCTACTTGGATGTCTCGCCCCAGTACCTGATTCTGGAGGACGAGTCGCTGGGCGTGCTGGACGCCAGCTCCGACATGCTGGTGCTGGACGCCGGTGAGAATGCTGCCGGGCTCAAGGTGGGCGACCATGTCCGGTTCCGCCTGAAGTACATGGGCGCCCTGCACCTGATGAACTCTGATTACATCGGCAAGGTGGTGGTGAACGGCGCTGGTGACCGCCTGGACGCGGCGCCCATCATGTCACGGGACTGACGGCTCTTTTACCGCATAGCTACAGCTCGGAAGCGAGCCAGGCCACCAGTGCGGTGGCACTCTGCTCGCCTGTCAGCTCCGCCACCCCTTCGCCGGCCCAGAGGCTCAGCCATTCGGGTCGGTGCTGCCGGGTCGCCTCAGCCCGCAGCGGCTGGGTCAGGGCGTTCTGAGCCGGGTAGGGCAGCACCGTTTCCACCGCACTCAACCGGTTGGCAAGGCTGCGGGCCAGCCGCCCGGAGGGGCCGCGCGTCAGCACCGTGGTGGCTGCCTCACCGCCCTGCCGGGCGCGTTCCAGCGCCGCCCGATATGGAGCCGAGGTGCCGGCTTCCTGCGCCAGCAAAAAAGCGGTGCCGCACTGGGCTGCGGCAGCGCCGGCGTCCAGCACCCGGCGCACGTCGGCCGGGGTCATCAGGCCGCCGGCAGCTATGACCGGCAGGCTCAGGTCCAGCAGTTGCCGGGTCAGGTCCAGGGTAGGCGCCAGCGCGTCTTCCTGCCAGCCACCGCGGTGGCCTCCGGCGCTGCCGCCCTGCGCCACCAGCGCATCCGGCTGGAGCTGCGCGGCCTGCTCTGCCTCGGCGCGGCTGGTCACGGTCAGCCAGACTCGGGTGCCCTGAGCCTGGAACTGCCGAATGGTGTCGGCTGCTGGCAAGCCAAAGGTAAAGGACACGGCTGCCGGCGGTGCGGCCAGCAGGGCCTCCAGCTGCGCCCCAAAGTCGGCCGCGTAGGGTGCCCGGAGCCCCGGGCGAGGGAGCTGCAGATCATCCAGCATCGGCTGGAGGGCGTCCAGCGCCGCCGTCAGTTGCTCCGCGCTGAACTGCGGCTCCGGGTCCGGCACAAACAGATTGACCAGAAAGGGCCGGTCGGTCAGTTGCCGGACGCGGGACAGCTCGTCTGTCAGCCGCTCGGCGCTCAGATAGCCGGCGCCCAGTGACCCCAGTGCGCCGGCGTCGCTGACAGCGGCCACCAGCTGCGGCGTGGTGACTCCGGCCATCGGCGCCTGCACCAGCGGTATTTGGGAGGGCAAGGTGGCAGCTCTGGGTCTGGGCATGGCCGCATCTTAGGCCGTGCGCCTTGTCTCACGGTGTGAGGGCTCGCCGGGGCACAGAATGCCTGCATGACTCTTTCTTCTCCTTCTGCAGAGCGCCTCAGTATCGAGGTCTGGTCCGACGTTGTGTGCCCTTTTTGCTATATCGGCAAGCGGGAACTGGAGCGGGCGCTGGAGCAGTTCCCGCACCGCGACCAGGTGGAGATTCGCTGGCGCAGTTTCGAGTTGGACCCCACCATCGCCGCCGATCCGGGCGGCAACCTGGCGCAGGCGGTGGCTTCCAAATACGGCATTGACGAAGCCCAGGCCGCTGCGTCTCAGGAGCAGATTGCGGCGCGGGCTGCTTCGGTGGGACTGGAATTCAACTGGCGTCAGGCCCGCTTCGGCAATACTTTTGATGCCCACCGGCTGATTCATCTGGCAGAGAAGTTCGGTCTGGCCGGCGCCGCCCACGAGCGGCTGATGCGCGCCTACTTTACCGAGGGCCAGCTGGTCTCGGACCCGGCGGTGCTGCGCCGGCTGGCGGCAGAAATCGGTCTGCCTGCCGAAGACGTGGAGCGGGTGCTGAGCAGCAATGAATATGCCCACGATGTCCGCGCCGACGAAGCCCGCGCCGGAGCCCTGGGCATCCGTGGCGTGCCGTTCTTCGTGCTGGGTGGTCAGTACGGCGTCAGCGGCGCCCAGCCGTCCGAAGTGATGTTGGCCGCGCTGCAGCAGGCCTGGGACGCCCAGCATCCCCAGCCGCTGACCCTGCTGGGCGACGGCGAAACCGGCGCGGTCTGCGAGGACGGTGCCTGCGCCCTGCCTGGGCAGCCGGCCGGCAGTGCCCAGGACTCCTGAAGCCAGTCTCCGGTAACGAGTCCCTGGTTTCCTGAGCCGGGCATGGAGGGCCGGACAAGGCGGAATGTGCCGGCCTGCCATACGCCCTTCTGGCCGGCTTTCTAGACTGGGCCCATGACCAAACCCACCTGGAAGAGCGAAGGCTACACCAAGCCTGCCGACACCGACCTGAAAGCCAGCCTCAGCACCGAGCAGTATCAGGTGACCCAGCACGAGGGCACCGAGCGGGCCTTTACCGGCGAGTACTGGGACACCACCGAAGACGGTATCTATGTGGATGTGGTCTCCGGCGAGCCGCTGTTTTCCTCGCGCGACAAGTACGACGCCGGCTGCGGCTGGCCCAGCTTTACCCGGCCCATCGCCCAGCTGAACGAGAAGACCGACTACAAGCTGATGTACCCCCGCACCGAGGTGCGCTCTCAGGCGGCCGACTCGCATCTGGGCCATGTCTTCCCAGACGGCCCCCAGGAACAGGGTGGCCTGCGCTACTGCATCAACTCGGCCGCGCTACGTTTCATTCCGGTCGGTCAGCTGGAAGCCGAAGGCTACGGCGATTACCGCCAGCTGTTCGAGTAAAGCATTTTCGGCAGGCCTCACCTGGAACGGGGGGCCTGGTCAGCGCGTATCAGGGAAGAAGGCGAGGCCGCCTTTCTCCCTGTTGTTTTATGGCTCGCTTCTTCCGCTGGCCCTGGGGCGCTGAAGCAGTGCCGGGCCTTCTCCAGCTAAAGTTGGATGACTTTCCCACCTCCGTGCGCTACCTCTGTACCTGTAAAGCTACCCATTCCCTCTTTTTCCAAGGAGTCCTACCATGACCAAACAAGACCTGGAACTGACCCCACCCGAATCTCTGCCTGCCTTGGAGCCGCCCCAGCCGGTGCCGGTGATCGCCAGAGAGCAGGGTGACGAGATGGTCAAGCTCAGCGACAACGAGAAGACCGAGTTGGAAAAGAAAGCCGATGAATTCGTGGCCGGCTTGCTGCGCGGCGATAGCCAGAGCCTCAACTTTACCGAGGGCACCCGCTCGCTGCACAATCTCGGCCAGGACGAAATCCGCCAGGCTGCCAGCGTCAGCAGCCGCCTGATGGACCGCCCGATGGCAACCCAGCGGGGCCTGCAGGAGGG